>JBGTRP010000005.1:0-27826 GCA_041940685.1 Acanthopleuribacteraceae bacterium | reverse complement strand
TGTTCTTTCCACCCATCCAGGAGTGGCAGGTGCGGTGGTCCTGGCCCATGGCCAAAAAAACGACCGGCATCTGGTGGCCTATATTCAACAGGCTCCCGCGATGGATTCCAGAGGAGAAGAACCACAAGAGTCTCCGCCAAACTTTCTAAGGCAGCGCTTACCCTTCTATATGGTCCCAGACACCTGGCTGAGGCTGGCAGAACTTCCGCGTAAACCCAACGGCAAGATCGATCGCGAGGCCCTGGCGCGCCTTCCTCTTCCCCAACGAGTTTCGGCCGCCCCTTACCGCGCGCCGCGCAATTCCCGCGAGGCAAGGCTGGCCGCTATCTGGGCCGAGGTGCTCGACCTGAGGCGGGTTGGGATTGATGACTCCTTTTTCGAGCTGGGCGGGCATTCACTCGCGGCGACGCGTGTGGTTGCTCGCGTGGGCCAGGCGTTCTCAACTCAAATTCCGGTCCGTTTTCTTTTCGAAGCGCCCACGATCGCGGGTATGGCGAACCTGCTGACGAACCATGCGCGGGGCGGAAACCCGGAAGATGAATTTGACCCCATCCCGACATCCGGCAGGAGCGAGGAGAGCCAAAAGGTTTTTCCACTCTCATTCGCACAACAACGCCTGTGGTTCCTCGGCCGTCTGGAGAGGGATGGCGCGGCCTACCACATGGCCGCTGCGCTTCAACTTTCCGGCGCGCTGGATGTCGCGGCGCTCGAGAGCGCCCTGGAATCGGTCAGGGCTCGTCACGATGCGTTGCGCACGCGCTTCGTGTTGGATGGAGACCATCCGATGCAGGTCATTGATTCCTATCAAAAGCGGCCCTTACCGGTGGTGGATATTTCAATTGGGGAAGGAAGAACCCTCGGCGCCCTATCCGGCGTTACCGAGACCCATGCCCGCCTGCCTTTCGACCTTGCCGCGGGTCCCGTGTTTCGCGCATTACTAATGCGCGTGGATTCGCGTGAGCATCGGTTGTTGGTGGCCATGCACCACATCGTTTCGGACGGATGGTCCATTGACCTGTTCCAGCGCGAGTTAGCCGAGTCCTATGGCGCGCGAGTCAGTGGCCAACAACCCGAGCTTCCCAAACTGGTCCTGCAGTATGGAGATTTCGCGCATTGGCAGCGCCGGAGCATCGACCGTCCGGGTATGAGCCAGGCCATCGCGTATTGGCGCGAACAACTGGGAGGGGCCTTGCCGGTTCCGCGCTATCCCATGGATGGCTTGCTTTCGGAATCGGTCGTTCCCCGTGGCGACAAGGTGGAGATGGTCCTGGCAAGTGAAACCGTCCAGACCCTCCGTGGGCTGGCGCAGGAGCGGCGGGCCACCCTGTTCATGACCCTGCTGGCGGCCTTTCAAATTCTGCTCGGCCGCCTGACTGGGGAGCGGGACGTGATCGTGGGCGTACCCAGCGCGGGCCGGCTCCATCCCGATCTGGAGCCTCTCATTGGCTGTTTCCTCAACACGCTCGCTCTGCGAAGCAACCTTGGCGATACAACCAGCTTTTCCGATTTTTTGGGCCAACTTCGGCAGGCCTTTCTGGAAGCGTTCAGCCACGAGAGCCTGCCTTTTGAGAAATTGGTGGAATTACTTCAGCCCAACCGCGATTTGGTGCGTCATCCGCTCTTCGATGTGATGGTAAACCAGGTGGAGCCCTTTGGCCTTGGCCTCGCCTTCCCCGGACTCACCTGGAAATTGGTCGAGCCGGCAATGCCCGAATCGAAATTTTTTATGACTCTTTACGTGGAAGATAAGAAAGACCTTGTCAAGCTCAAGCTCGTCTACCGCGCCGATCTTTTCTCCGCGCCGCGCATGCATCTGTTATTGGAACAATTCCAAACGCTACTCGAGCAAATCGCGGCCAACCCCACGGCGCCACTTCATAGTTTCAGCCTGGTTACGCCAAGCAACCGCGCCTGGTTGCCGGACCCGGATAGGGCAATAGAGGTGGCGGACTACCCGCGATTGGGCCACATGTTCGAGACATGGGTGGCGCGAACGCCATCCCAATCGGCCTTGCGACGGGCCGGTCAATCCTGGAGCTATGCCGAGCTTTCCGCGGCGGCGAATGGCATCGCCGACTTTTTGGAGCGGGCCTCGGTTCCACGCGGCGCGGTGGTCGCGGTGAGCGGCGCGCGCTCCTTTGGCATGATCGCGGCCGTGCTGGCCGTGCCATGCGCGGGCCGGGTCCTGTTGACGCTCGATTCGCGGCTCCCACCCAAACGTCGTGGATTTATGCTCGCGGAGGCAGGCGCTTGTCTGTTGCTGACCGCGGAACGCGAACCTTCGATCGAGGAGCCTGAGATCCCTACCGCGTTCGTGAATCCGGATTGCGGATCGGTCCGTTCGAATCAGGGTTTCGACCTCGGCGAAGATGCTGAGACCCTGGTTCACCAGGAGGCCGCGGCGTATTTATTTTTCACCTCCGGCACCAGTGGTTTTCCCAAAGCCGTGCTCGGTTCGCATTCCGGTTTGTCTCATTTCCTGACCTGGCAGCGGGAGACCTTTGGGGTTGGTCCCCAGGATCGCTGCTCCCAATTGACCGGACTGTCTTTCGACGTGGTCCTGCGAGACATCTTTTTACCGCTGACCAGCGGCGCCACGCTTTGCCTGCCGGAAGAATCCGATACCCTACAGCCCGCGCGTATTCTGGCTTGGTTGGAGCGGGAGCGCATCAGTCTGATCCACGCGGTTCCCTCCTTGGTGCGGTTCTGGTTGGAGGACGCGCCCAAATCCCCGCCCCAATGGGTTCCCCAGTTTCTGTTCCTGGCGGGCGAACCCTTGCCCGATTCCCTAGTCGCCCGATGGCGCTGGCGTTTCGGGCCTGGAACCAGGATGGTCAACCTCTACGGTCCCACGGAGACCACCTTGGCCAAGTGTTTTTACGAGGTGCCGCACCCGCCGCGGCCCGGCGTTCAACCCGTGGGAGGCACGCTTCCCGGCGCCCAGGCCTGGGTCGTCAATGAGTGCGGCCGGCCCGCGGGTGTGGGTGAACCCGGGGAAATCGTGATTCGCACGCCCTTTCGCACACTGGGTTACTGGCGGGAAGGGCGGTTGTCATACCGGGGCTTTCAGCCCAACCCCGCGCGTCGAGACCCAGAGGATCTCATCTATTACAGCGGCGATAAGGGCCGCTTCTTGCCGGATGGCGCTCTGGAAATTTTGGGCCGTCTCGACGACCAGCTCAAGATTCGCGGAATCCGAATAGAGCCGGCTGAGATTGAGTCCCGCCTGCGCATGCATCCCGGGTTGAAGGAAGCCGCGGTAGTTGCCAAGCCCTCTGGTGGAAATGAGCTTCGCCTGCTCGCCTTCGTGCAAATCCCGCGCTCGGGCGCGCAATCCGAACCCCCGATCGTCGGGGCGGACCTAGCGGCGTATTTGCGAGCCTATTTGCCCGATATTTTGATTCCCACCCGCTTTGTTTTTCTCGAATCCCTGCCGCTCAATGCCAATGGCAAGCTAGACCGCCAGGCCTTGGCGGCCATGGATTTACCGGCGACCGCTCCCATGAGTGCGGGCAGTGAGCCGCGTGGAGAAATTGAAATTCGTGTTGCGACGATATGGCGCGAGTTGCTCGACCTTGATACTCTTGGGCTGGACGATAATTTTTTCGAGGTCGGCGGTCACTCCCTCCTGCTGGCCCGGGTGCAGGCCCGCATTCAAGAAGGCTTTAAGCAGGACATTCCCATGCTGGATCTGTTTCGATTTTCCACCGTGCGTACTCTTGCGGCCCGGTTGGGTGGTCAAGAAGAAGTATTTTCAGGAAAAACAGGCATGGCGCCACGATTTCCCGATCGTGCGGAGGCGCGCGCGAGCCGTCAAGCCTCCCGCCGAACCCGTACGCGCGGCCGGCGTGAAATTCGTGAAATTCTCGGCGAGAGCGAGTGAGGTTGGCGTCCATGGAACAGCACGGCGAAAACGATATCGCCATCTTGGGGTTGGCCTGCCGCTTTCCGGGCGCATCCGGCGAAGCGGAATTTTGGGAGAATTTACGTGGGGGTAAATCTTCGATCACCCAATTTTCCGCGGAGGAGTTGGCCGAGGCGGGTATCCCCAATTCCTGGCTGGCCTCGCCAAATTTCGTGCGCGCGGGCGGCACGGTCGAAGGAATCGACCGCTTCGATGCCGCCTTCTTCGG
Source organism: Acanthopleuribacteraceae bacterium (assembly GCA_041940685.1). Classification (GTDB taxonomy): domain Bacteria; phylum Acidobacteriota; class Holophagae; order Acanthopleuribacterales; family Acanthopleuribacteraceae; genus JBGTRP01. The sequence goes on along the minus strand of JBGTRP010000005.1, from coordinate 23,693 downwards.
CATTTCTCCGGGTGAGGCCGAGTTGTTGGACCCCCAGCATCGTTTGTTCCTGGAATGCGCCTGGCGCGCCTTGGAGAACGCGGCCATCAATCCCTTCCATTTCTCTGGGGCTATCGGGCTCTTCGCGGGCGCGGGCATCAACACCTATTTGTTACATCATCTTACCCGCACGCCCGGCTTTGCGGAACGCGCGGATCGCTACCGCATCAAACACGCCAGCGACAAAGACTTTCTCACCACGCGCGTTTCCTACAAGCTCGATTTGAGAGGTCCCAGCATCGATATTCAAACCTCGTGCTCCACCTCTCTGGTAGCCGTTCACCTGGCCTGCCAAAGCCTGTTGAACGGGGAATCCGATGTGGCCATGGCCGGCGGCGTTACCCTTTCGGTTCCGCAAAAGAGCGGATATTTCTACCACGAGGGCATGATTCGTTCGCCGGATGGCCAGTGTCGCGCCTTCGATGCTTCCGCGCGCGGGACCGTGGACGGCAATGGTTTGGGGATCGTGGTTCTGAAGCTATTGGAAGAGGCGTTGCGGGATGGAGACCCGGTCCGGGCGGTCATCAAGGGAAGCGCGGTCAACAACGACGGTGCGGCCAAGCTCAGCTTCACCGCGCCCGCCATGGACGGCCAGGCCGCTGTCATCGCGGAAGCCTTGGCCGTTTCCGGCGTTTCAGCGGAATCGGTCAGTTACGTGGAGGCCCACGGCACGGCCACGACCCTGGGCGACCCCATCGAGGTCGCGGCTTTGACCCAGGCCTTCCGACGCACCACGAAACGACGCTGCTTCTGTGCGCTCGGTTCGGTGAAAACCAATATCGGCCACCTGGACACTGCCGCGGGCGTGGCCGGCCTCATCAAAACCGTGCTGAGCATGGAGCATCGCGAGTTGCCGCCCAGCCTTCATTTCCGGAAACCCAACCCCCGAATCGACTTCGAGGCCAGTCCCTTTTTTGTGAATGCCTCGCTCAAGGCTTGGCAGGCGGATGGACCCTTGCGCGCGGGCGTCAGCTCGTTCGGAGTGGGAGGCACCAACGCGCATCTGATCCTGGAGGCAGCGCCCCGGCTTCCAGCACCCGAATCCAATGAGGGCGCCTATTTGCTGCCGCTTTCCGCCAAGACGGGCTCTGCTCTTGAGGCGGTGGTGGCCAACTTGGCGGATTTCCTGGATGCTCGGCCGGAGGTTCCGCTGGCCTCGGTGGCCGCGACCCTGCAAAGCGGGCGAGCGGCCATGGAATACCGCGATTATGTGGTAGCGCGGACCACGGGGGAAGCGGTTCACGGGCTTCGGGCGCTTTCCAAATCCACTACCAACGCTGTCGGGAAAGGAACGAGTGAGACCACACCTGATTTTGTCTTCTTATTTACCGGCCAGGGAGCGCAAACCTCCGCCATGGGCGCTTCCCTGTACCGGGAGGAACCCCTTATCCGCGAGTGGATCGATAGAGGGTTGGGGTTGTTGAGAGAGCGTTTCAGGCTTGATCTTCGCGAGATTTGGTTTCCAGACAAAGATGCGAACACCAAAGACGCTCGCCTCGACCGCACCGAGTTTGCCCAGCCCGCGCTTTACATTTTGGAATACGCTATGGCCCAATGGTGGCTCGCACGCGGCTTGAAACCCGTGGCCATGCTCGGCCACAGCATCGGCGAATATGTAGCCGCGTCTCTGGCGGGTGTTTTTTCATTTGAAGATGGCCTGGCCCTCATTGCCGAACGCGCACGGCTCATGCAGCAATTGCCCGAGGGTTCGATGTTGGCGGTTGCCCTGGGAGAAGATGGCCTGGCCCCTTACCTGGAGGATGGGGTGTCCCTGGCCGCGGTTAACGCCCCGGACCGCACCGTGCTGGCGGGCCCCCACCCGGCATTGGCCCACGCACAATCCAGGTTGCGGGAAGCGGGCGTTTTTTGCCAAGGGTTAAAGGTTTCCCATGCCTTCCATTCGGAGATGATGGCGCCCGCGATCGATCCCTTTCTCGAAGCGTTGGGCTCGGTTGCTTTTCAGCCACCCAAAATTCCCTTTATCTCCAACCTCAGCGGGGGCTGGATTCAACCGGAAGAGGCGGTTGACCCAACCTACTGGGCGCGGCATTTGCGCGGGACCGTTCGTTTCGCGGATGGTTTGCGTCTGCTGTCGGAAAAGGCGGGAAACGTGCTTCTGGAGATCGGGCCGGGCCGGGCCCTGGCCAAATTGGCCGCCCGTTTAGAATCGTTTCGCGAGGGCTCCCGCGCTTTTTCTTCCCTGGAGGACCCCGGCGGGGGGCCCCGTGAATTGCTGGAAACCCTGGGCGCCCTGTGGTGTGCGGGCGCCAGCCCCGACTGGTCTTCCCTTTATTCGGGTGGCGCGCCCCGGCGCGTGGCCCTGCCCGGTTACCCTTTCGAACGCCGCGGTTTCTGGATCAAGCCGGTGGGAGGGGAATCGCCGCCACCCGAGACATGCCTCATTCCCCTTTGGCAACGGTCCTGGCCGCCCGCGCAAGCGGCGGCTTCCAACCGGCTCTGGCTGCTGCTGTACCCGAAAGCCTGGGGGCAATGGATAAAAGAGTTGAAGCGCATGTTGGTGGCGATGGGCGCCACCGTTCGCATGGAACCAAGGCCCGAGCAATCGGAGTTCGAACCCTATTTTCAGCAAATCGAATCGCCGCCCGATACTCTTTTGTATGTTGCCGGCGAGGACAGCGAACATGAGGCGGCGAGCTTGCGCGGCCTGGTGGGCGCGTTGGCCGGGATGCGGGGCAAACGCTCGGAGACCTTTCCGCGCCGCGTGGTGCTGATCACCCGTTCCATTTTCGACATCACCGGTTCCGAACCCATGGATCCGCACCTTGCGAGCATCGCGGGATATTTGGGCTGGCTCTCCGATCAACGCCCCGATTTGGTTTGTAGGCATTTGGATTGGGACGCGGATAGGACGCGGCCGCCCGCCACCGAATGGGCCCGCGCCTTGTTCGATGAGCTGGGTGAAGATGTGAAGGAGACGCCGGCGGCCTGGCGCCATGGCCATCGCTGGGTTCTCCATCGCCAAAACCTGGAGTTGTCGGCCTCGGAGGAATATTCCCTTTTGAACCCCGGGGCAGCCTATCTGGTTTGCGATGATGCCGGTGGAACGGCTCTACAGACGGCCCAGGCTCTGGCCGCGGAAACCGGCTCGACCTGGATTTGGCTCGAACCCGGCAAGGAGCTTTCAGAGCCGCGTGTCCTAAGCCCGGTTCTTGGAGATCACGGCCCCCTCGCCATCCCAATTCAAGAGCTTCAGCAAAGGGAGTCCGCGCTCGCGGAGCGGCGCGGTTTCAAAACCCTTGCCTCTTTTCCCGGCCTAGAAACGGATCTCGACCAGCTCTGCCGCGCTCATATCTACGAGTATTTCGAAAGCCGGGGACTGACCACCGGACCTGGTAGCGTCTATACCCGTGAGGAATTCATTCAAGCCTTGGGCATCCAAGCGCCATTTACCAAGTTTCTCGATCTGTTTCTGCATCATCTGGCGCTCGCCGCCTGCATCGAGGGCCATGAGGGAAAGATCCGCTTCCTTATGGATCGTGGTGAAGTCGGATCATCCGCAAGCTTTGCCGAGGCTCTGGGACGGCGTTTCCCGGAGCAATCCGAGCTGCTGGAAATGCTGCGCTACTGCGTGGAGCACTATGGTCCGGCGCTCAGCGGAGAGGTCGATGCGATTACCGTTCTGTATCCGGAGGGGCGGTCCGATTTTATGGAAGCCGCCTCCGGCAGCATGGCCCGATTGGGCAACCAAGCCATCTACCTCGACATGCTGTGCGAGACCATTGCGGCGTTGATCGAGCATCGTAAAGGACGCGCGTTGCGCATCCTAGAGGTCGGCGCCGGTAATGGTCGCCTTACCTGGAGACTGGCCCCATCGCTACAGGGAGGGCCGGTTTCCTATACCTTCAGCGATATCGGCCGTTCCTTCGTGTTGCGCGCGGAGCGACATGCATCGCGAATGGGTTATGGATTCGTGGATTGCCGGGTTTTGGATATTGCCGCGGACCCCGGCGGGCAGGGATTCGAAGCGGATAGCTTTGACTTGATACTGGCCTTCAACGTGGTTCATGCCACACCATGTATCAGGGAAACTTTGGCCAACCTTCAGACCCTACTGGCGCCGGGCGGTAGGCTTTGCTTGCTGGAATCGGTGTCCGCGCCGTTGGCCTCCAACATGCTCTGGGGCCTGGCCGAGGGTTGGTGGCTTTTTCAGGACCGGGATCTGCGCGAACTTTCGCCCTTGTTGCCGCTCGATCGCTGGGAGGGCGTATTGCGCGAGGCTGGCTATGATGAGGTGATTTCATTTCCTCGCGATCCCCAGCGGCGCGAGCATACCGATTGCGGTCTGATCTTTGCCGCGTCTCCGCTCAAGCCCGTGAAAAAAGAATTCGATCCCCCAACGCCCCGCTTTTTCAGTATCCGGGCCGATGAAAGCGATCCGAAACAGGTCCGTGGCGCAATCGAGTTGGTTCGCCGAGAATTCGGCCCGGTCGCGGGCTGGTTGTATGCCGGTTGCAGGCATGGGGTGAGCCTGGATCTTGAAATGGAGCGCGTTAGGCGTTGGCAAGAGCTGTTGGCCGATGATAGGATGGATTTCCGCGTGTTTTGTGTGCCCCGTGTAGAGCCTGAAGCGGGTTTGGAGCCTTATCGGGCGGCCGCTTTTTGGGATGCAATGGCCGCGGAATTGGGGCGAGGCGGCGCCCATGCGCTGGCGCTGCATATTCCTCGTCGGGAAGCTTCAGGCGTCGGTGTCGACCAAGGCGCATCCTATCTGCTTCGGCTTTTACGGCAACGCGTAACGCCGGCCGCCCTGTTGGGAACCGGGGAGACGCCTATGCCCGGCGAGAAGGCCTCGGGCGTTGATGAGGACAGGGTGGACGCCAACCCCCCGATTCAAACCGGCCGTCACCCCCGTCCCGATCTGGAAACCGCCTACCTCGCGCCCCGCAATGAGGTGGAAACCCGCGTTGCCTCCATATGGGAGGAATTGCTGGGGATCGAGAAAATCGGCATTCACGATAGGTTCTACGATCTGGGCGGCGATTCTTTGTTGGCGGCCCAGGTCAACGCGCGTCTGGGGCGGGCCTTCGCCTTGGAGTTGCCCGCCGCGCAATTGTTCAAGGAAGCCACGATAGCCGGTCAGGCAGGGGTCGTCCAAGCCGTGCGTGGGTCGCTATCGTCGGACGAGGCCGAATCCCCTTCCGATATGATCGATGGTGAGATATGACATCAATAGGAGCTTTCCTGGCGGAGCTTTACAGCCGCAAAATCCGCGTCTGGGCGGAGGGTGACCGGCTGCGTTTCAGCGCGCCTCGAAACGCCATGACCGAGGCGTTGCGCGCGGAGCTGATCAAACGCAAGGCGGAGATCCTTGATTTCCTGAACCAAGCCGTATCCATCGGACCCATGGACGAGGAGCCCATTGCCACCCGCGTGGCTGATGAGGTTGAGCCACTTTCCTTTGCGCAACTCCGCCTTTGGTTCCTGGATCGCTTGGAGGGACCTTCGCCGGTTTACAACGTGCCCGCGGCGTTTTTTATCAACGGCTATCTTGATTACGCGTTGCTGGAACGGGCGTTGCGGGCCATTGTCGATCGCCATGCAACGCTGCGCACCCGGATTGAGGAGCGCGAGGGCGAGGCCGTGCAGGTTGTGGGGCAAGGCGCCTACCTGCCTATTTCCGTTCATGATCTCTCCTGCCTGCCAGATAACCTGCAACGGTCTCATCTCCAGTGGTTGGCGGATCGCGAGGCGCAAAGGCCCTTTGATCTTGCACGAGGCTCACTCTTTCGAGCGACGCTTTTTCGCCTGGCCCCTAAACGCCAAGCCTTGACGCTTGTTATGCATCACATCGTTTCAGATGGTTGGTCCATCGAGGTGTTGGTGCGCGAGTTGGGTTTGCTTTACCGCCATTTCGGCGGACCGGGCGCCGACCAGCCCGCGCCGCTGCCCAGGCTCCCTCTGCAATATACCGACTTTGCCCGCTGGCAACGGAAGCGGGAGTTGGATATGGCCAAGGCCTTGACATTCTGGCGGGTGCAACTCGCGGGCGCGCCCGAACGGATCGACCTTCCCACGGATTTTTCCCGACCCGCGTTGCAAACCTTCCACGGCAGACGGGTGAGCTTCCGCCTCGAGCCCTTGCTTTACCACGGCATTCGGAAATTGGGCCTGGCGCGGAATACGACCTCGTTTGTGACGCTGCAGGCGGTGTTCGCCATTCTGCTCGCGCGTTACGCGAACCAATCCGATCTCAATATCGGTTCGCCCGTGGCCAGTCGGGGACGCCCCGAGTTGGAGCCCTTGATCGGATTTTTCGCCAACACCTTGGTGTTTCGCCATGAGGTGGAGGAGGGGTTGAGCTTCTACGCCTATTTGGCGCGTGTGCGCGAACGGACACTCGCCGCGCTCGGACACCAGGATGTGCCCTTTGAGAAGGTGGTGGAGGTGTTGCGGCCGCAACGTTCTTTGAGTCATGCCCCACTGTTCCAGGTCATGTTCACCTTGCGCAAATCGCCCTTGCGCCAACTGAAGCTACCCGGTATTCGCTGGAACCCGATGCACCTGACCCAGGTAACCGCGCGCTTTGATTTGACGCTCTCCTTTGTTGATCGGGAATCGCGCTTCGAGGGCGAGCTGGAATACAACACCGACCTGTTCAGGGACGACACCGCGCACCGGGTGGCGGGCCACTTCCACAATTTGTTGCGCGCGGTCTTGGAGGCGCCCACCCGACCCTTGTATCGCGCTTCCATGCTGAGCGAGGTGGAGCGGCGCCGAATGTTGGTCGAATGGAACGAGTGGCAACCCATTGCGCCGGAAAACCTGCAAGCCGGAAGCCATGGATTCTTCGAGGCCCAGGCGTTACGCACGCCGGAGGCCACGGCCCTGGTCGACGGCGCCGTGCGGCTGAGCTATTCCTTTCTCGACAACCGCGCCGCGAGCCTGGCCCTGGTGCTGAAGCGCCATGGCGTGGGCCCGGAAGTGTTGACCGCGGTCTGCTTACAACGCTCACCCGAGATGATCGTCGCCATGCTGGCGATCCACAAGGCGGGAGGTGTTTTGGTGCCGCTGGACCCCGTGTATCCTCGCGACCGCCTGAACGCCATGCTGGAAAATGTGTCCCTCATCCTGAGCGGCGAATTGGAGGTCACGAGCCTGCCTGACGAGCGGGTGGACACGCTCCTTTTGGAGTCGCTCGTGAAGAATTACAGCCTTGACGAGCCAGGGTCCCTTGGTCGGCCAAGCCATCCCGAAAATCTTTCTCATATCATATATACATCGGGCTCCACGGGCCGGCCCAAGGGCGCGGCCATTACCCATCGGGCCACCACGGCGATGCTGCTCGGAAGCCGGCGCGTCCTTGGTCTGGAGTCCGGCATGTGCGTGGCCGCCACCACATCGGTCTGTTTCGATCTTTCCGTATTCGAGATTTTTGCCCCCCTGAGCTTTGGCGGCAGCCTGATTCTTGCCGCGGATGCCCTGGAACTGCCGCTTCTTGAGTCTCGCCACGAGGTTGGGCTGGTCAACACGGTGCCCTCGGCCATGGCCGAGCTATTGCGGATGGATGGCCTGGCCCCCTCGGTCCATACCGTCAATCTCGCGGGTGAGGCCCTGCCCGCGGAGCTCGTGGAGGACTTGTACAGGCTGCCCCATATCCGCAGAGTATTCAATCTCTACGGACCCTCGGAAGACACGACCTACTCTACCTGGGCCTTGGTTGGACCGGGCCAGCGGCCCAGCATCGGCAGACCCTTCCCCAACACGCGCGCTTTTGTTCTGGACCCCATGATGAATCCCCTGCCCGTGGGCGTTCCAGGCATGCTGTTTCTGGCCGGGGACGGGTTGGCGCGGGGTTATGCCCTTCAACCCGCGTTAACCGCATCCGCCTTTTTGCCCAATCCCTTTACCGAGAGTGAGACCCTTGGACTCCTGGGCTCGCGCCTTTACCGGACCGGCGACCTGGCGCGATTTGGACCCGATGGCCGCATCGATTTTCTGGGCCGGGTCGACCAGCAGATCAAACTGCGCGGGTTTCGCATCGAGCCGGGCGAGATCGAAAGCCATTTGTCAAGCATGCAGGGGGTGACCACCGCGGCGGTCGTGCCCCAAACATCCCGGTCCCAGGAGCTTCAACTGGTAGCCTTTATCGAATCCAGCCATCCGGAATTCGATTGCGATGAAGCCCATGATTTTCTTGCCTCGAAGCTGCCCCATTACATGATCCCCGCGTTTTTTTACCTGCTGGAGTCCCTGCCGCGTATGCCCAACGGAAAGGTTGACCGCACCGCGTTGGCGAACATGCGCCCTGAACGGGGGCTCAACGAAGAAGAAATGGCCATGACGCGGCACCAAAGCGCGACCGAAGAAATTCTGGGCGCCATATGGTCCGATGTTCTCGGAATCGGTAGGATTGGGGTCCACGAGAATTTTTTCAGTTTGGGCGGCCATTCGTTGCTCGCGGTTCGGATTGTGTCCAGGGTGAGCAGAGATCTCGGCATCGACATGCCTCTCATGGAACTCTTCCGCAACCCTACCATTGCCAAATTCGCCATGGCCATCGACGCCTCGCGAGGCCGCGGTTCGGATATGCCGCCGCTCACCCCCAATCGGGAGGCCCGCCAGCACCTTTCCGACGAAGAAAATATCCATTTCCCGCCATCCTTTGCCCAGGAAAGGCTTTGGCTACAGGAGCGGCTCCAGCCGGCCAGCGCTCATTACAACATGTCTTCCGGCTTCCAGCTCGAGGGAATGCTGGATGTCCATTCCTTCGAAAGGTCCATCAACCATCTCCTTGCCCGGCACGAATCCTTGCGCACCAGCTTCAAACAAGACGAGGAACGCCTCGCCCAGGTCATTCATCCACCCTTCGAGTGGACGCTGGTGTTGCTGGATTGGCGAGACCTCGACACGACAACCCGCACAAATCAACTCGGTGCCTTTTCAAGGCTGGAGACCGCCCTGGCTTTTGACCTGAGCCGCCAACCCCTGTTTCGTTTGACCCTCATCAGGCTCGGCGATTACACATACCGCATGCTGCTAACCATGCACCACATCATCGCGGATGGATGGTCCGCCCATTTGTTGGTGGATGAATTGACCGGGGCTTACGCGGCCCATGTGGAAGGCGCTGAACCGAGCCTACCGGAATTGCCCTTACAGTACGCGGACTTTGCAACTTGGCAGCGGCAATGGCTTTCCGGCGCCATAGCGGAGATCCAACGTGAATACTGGTCTCAAAAACTGACCGGTCTGCCCCCCATTCTGGATTTGCCAACGGATTGGCCCCGGTCAGCCAATGCATCCTTTGACGGCGGTCTATTGCGTTTCGATTTTCCGCCATCATTGACCGAGGCCTTGAAGAACTCTGCCCGCGCCGCGAGCGCGACCCTCTACATGACGCTTCAAGCCGGATTCGCGCTCCTCCTCGGCCGCTACAGCGGCCAGGACGAGGTGGCGATCGGTTCGGCCATCGCCAATCGGACCCATCCCTCGTTGCAATCCTTAATTGGGTTCTTTACCAACGTGGTGGTCATCCGCAATAGTCTTTCCGGGAATCCTACCTGGCAAGAGTTTTTGGAGCGTGTGCGGACCACCGCCCTGGAAGCCTATACCCATGGAGATTTACCCTTTGCTCAGGTGGTGGAAGCGCTTCGGCCCGTCCGCACTCCGGGCGTGAGTCCGGTCTTTCAGGTCATGTTTGACTTCATCAATACGCCCGAGCCCGAATGGCGGCTTCCCGGATTGAGATTCTCCGATAGGAAGCGAGAGCGGATCAGCGCCCGCTTCGACCTTACCCTCTCGGTAACCGAAATAGGAGACCGGCTCGAAGCGGGGTTAGAGTATCGGACCGAGCTTTTTGAGGAGGCCACGCTCGCCCGTTGGATGAGGCATCTCCGAAACCTGCTGGAAGCGGTGACCGCGCAACCGGACCTGCCCGTGTTCCAGGCGCCTCTTACCGATCCGGATGCACATCTGCGCCTGCTCTCCATTTGGAACCGTACTCGTGAGCCCGTGCCGGTGACGTGGAGCGTCATGCAACTGGTTTCCGCGTGGGCGGAGAAGAACCCCGAGGGTGTCGCGCTTCGGATTCCCACGGAGGATGGGGCTTCCGGGTCGACCACTACGTATGGGGACTTGGAGCGGAGGTCTGACCTTTGGGCCGGGCGCCTGCGCGAGTTGGCCGTCCAAGCGGATTCGGTTGTGGGCATCTGTCTGGATCGTTCTCCTGAGATGATCCTGGGCTTGCTGGCAAGTCTCCAGGCCGGGGCCGCTTATCTGCCGCTTGATCCCGGTTATCCACGCGATCGGTTGGCCTTTTTGCTTCATGACGCGGCCATTACAACCCTGCTTACGCGTGAGCGCTTACTCGACAAATTGCCCGCTTTCGAGCTGAACTTCATCAATACACTACTGCTGGACGACGACCCTCCTGAAACCGGTCAAGTCAAATCCGCTCAACCCGCCCAAGGTCAACTGGCCTACCTCATTTACACCTCTGGCTCCACCGGTGTTCCCAAGGGGAGCGCCATTACCCATGAAGGCCTCGCCAATTACCTGGTTTGGAGCCGGCAAGCTTATGGCATTACTGAAAAAAGCCGCGTTCCTTTGCATTCGCCCCTCAGTTTTGACGCTACGGTCACCAGTCTTTGGCTGCCTCTGATTGCCGGCGGTTGCATCGATCTTCTGCCAGAGGCCGAAACCCTTTCGCATCTCGCCCGAATCCTGACCTCGGGTACGGAATACGACCTGGTGAAGCTCACGCCCGCTCATCTTGATGCTCTGGCCGCTTTAATCCCACCCGAATGCGGATCACTGAGGGTCAGGCGTTTGGTCGTCGGAGGCGAGGCCCTGTCGCTCTCCATGCTCAGGCGTTGGTTCACGCTTGCCCCTGAAATCCGCATGGTCAACGAATACGGGCCCACCGAAACCGTGGTCGGCTGCTGTGCCGAGGAGCTCACCGCCACCTCATTTGATGGCCTGGCCCCAATACAAACATTGTCTCCCAAGGGTTTCGAAGCCTCTCCCGACCGATCGCGTGATGGCCTGGCCCCCATTGGGTCGGCCATCGCCAATACCCGACTCTTTGTGATGGATCCATTTCTGGCCTGTGTGCCTCTGGGTCTGCCCGGCGAGTTATGCATCGCCGGTGTAGGCCTTTCGCGTGGTTACCTGAACCAACCGGCGCTGACCGCGGCCGTGTTTGTGCCCGATCCATTCGGGCAAGAATGCGGCGCGCGTTTGTACCGCTCCGGCGATCGGGTGCGCCGCATGGAAGATGGCCGGTTGGTGTTTTTGGGGCGCCGTGACGGCCTGGTGAAACCGCGAGGTTTCCGCATCGAATTGGGAGAGATCGAGTCGGTGCTGGGCCAGCATTCGGCGGTGCGGGCCAACGTAGTAATCCCGCGTGAGGACCGCCCGGGTCAACCCCGTCTGGTGGCCTATGTCGCGCCTGAGACTCTGATCGGAACGGAGGAGGAACAAAACGAAGCGCGCTGGGCGCTCGCCGATGAGCTCTTAGCTTGGCTCGCCGAAAAGCTGCCGAGCTACATGTTACCCGCGGCGATTTTGGTTCTGGAGAGTTTGCCTTTAACCGCTCATGGCAAGATCGACCGCGCGGCGCTCCCGAAACCGGAAATGGTCGAAACCGCGGAAGCGCGCGGGTTCGAAACCGCTTCCAATCGCGCGGAAGAAATCTTGGCTGAAATTTGGGCCGAAACCCTGGGGCAAGAGCGGGTGGACAGGCGCGCCAACTTCTTTGCCCTGGGTGGAGATTCCATCATCGCAACCCGCGTAATCGCGCTCGCGGGCCAGCGCGGCATGCGCATTACGCTGCAACAAGTATTCGATCACCAAACGCTCTCGGAGCTTGCCGAGGCCGTAGGCGAGCCTTCAGTAGAACTCGTCCAGGATTCCAATGCTCCCCTTGGTCCCGCGCCGCTGACCCCAATCCAAACCTGGTTCTTCGAGCGGCCAAGCAGCGCGCCGCATCATTTCAATCAAGCGCTAATATTCACGGTGCCCGCGCACACCAAGCCCGAGTTCTGGAAAGCCGCAACGGAAGCCCTGCTTCAGCATCACGGAATGTTGCGTGTCCGGTTCGAGAAAATAGAGGACGCCTGGTTCCAGGAATTGGAAGAAGCGCCAGACCTCAGTGCGCCCTTCGAGTTGCAGGATTTCCTCGACACTCCCGAGGCCGAATGGCCCCAAAGCATAAAAGCGGCCGCGTCCCGCCTGCAGACCGGCTTCCAATTGACGCGGGCGCCGCTGTGGCGAGCCGCCTTTCTGCGACGATGGGGAAAGGACAGGGATGGCTCCCCCTTGGTGGCCGATTGCCGTCTTCTTGTAATCAGTCACCACCTGCTGGTGGACGGGGTTTCCTGGCGAATTTTGGCTGAAGATCTGCAAACCGCCTATCGGCAAATCGCCTCGGGAGAGGAAGCGTGGCTGCCGCCCAAAACCGCGGCCTATACCCGTTGGGCCGAACGAATGGTGGATTATGCCCACGGCGGGGACTTAGAACGGGAGCTGGAGTTTTGGTTGGCTACCGTATCCGTCGCCCACCCGAGCCTGCCCCGTGACGGATCGACATCCCTGGGCGTGAAGGATCCTCAAGCCACGGAATCTTTCAGCATTCATTTGGACGCCGCAACCACAAAGCTGTTGTTGGGTGAGGCGCCGCACGCACTAGGCGTTCACATCAACGCGGTTCTCCTCACCGCACTGTTGCGCGCCTTTCACCACTGGACCGGAGCGCCTTTCCTGTATTTGGATTTGGAAGGCCATGGCCGCGAATCCCTGTTCGAGGATCTGGATATCTCGCGCACCCTTGGATGGTTTACCTCCTTATTCCCTCTGTTGCTGACGGCGGAGGATATGGACAACTCCGCCCTGGTCCTTGCCTCGGTCGGGGATCAACTTGCCGCGATTCCCAACCGTGGCATCGGCTACGGCGCCCTGCGCTACCTCAATGAAACCACCGCAAGCCTTTTGGGAAATTATCCCCCACCGGAGGTAGGTTTTAACTACCTGGGCCGCGCCGATCGGGTGTGGGAAACGTCCGGTTTGCTGCAACCGGCGCATGAGCCGCTCAGCCCCTCTCGTCCGCCAGGCGACCCGCCCATACACCTGATCGATATCGCGGCCATGGCCATCGATGGCGGGCTGACAACCAAGTGGACTTATTGTCTGGAAATTCACCACCGAGACACTATTGAGTCCTTAGCCCATTCCTTTCACGAGGAGTTGCGTCAATTGGTGGCGTTGGCTCGTGAAAGCGAGATTCCCTCGCCGAGGATTTTGGACTTTCCCCACTCCGGGTTGGAGGAATCTCAACTGCGAGCCTTTCTTTCGCAAGCGGAATGTGGCGGAGAAATCGAAGATATTTATCCGTTGACGCCTATGCAGGAAGGGTTTCTTTTCCACGGTGTTTACGAGGCGGCATCACGCGTGTACTTCGTTCAGACCAGTTGCGAAATTCAGGGTTCCTTGAATGTAAATGCCTTCCAGGACGCCTGGCAACGGGTCGGCGATCGTTATCCTACCTGGCGGACTTCCTTTCATTGGGAAGGCCTGGAGCATCCACTTCAAGTTGTCCACGCCAAAGCGCAACTGCCTTGGAACCTCGATGATTGGCGCGATCTAAGCGAAGCGCGTCGGGAACGGCGCTTGGAAGACTACCTTGAACGGGACCGTGACGAGGGTTTCGATCTGACTGGAGCGCCCTTGATGCGGTTTAGCCTTTTCCGCTTGGACGAGGATCGCTATCAATTCGTCTGGCGCTACCACCACTTGCTCTTCGACGGTTGGAGCCTTCCCATTTTGTTGCGTGAGGTTTTCACCTTTTACGAAGCCATTCAAAATGGCCTGGCCCCAAACCTACCCGCGCCGCGTCCATTCCGCGAATACGTGGCTTGGTTGAGAGGCCAGGACTTGGATCGCGCCGAAACTCACTGGCGGAGGCTGCTGGCGGATTTCACCATGCCCACGCCGCTTGGTTTGAGCCAATCCAGCACGCCCGGACATGGCGAATCAAGGGTGCGTTGTCGCCGCCGATTTTGGATGCCGGAGACCGAAACCCAGAGGGTCGCCGACTTTGCCAAGCGCCGAGGATTGACGCTTTCCACGGTGATTCAGGGTGCGTGGGCGCTCTTGTTGAGCCGTTACAGCGGTGAGCGGGACGTGGTCTTCGGAACCACCATCTCGGGAAGACCTTCATCCGAACCCGCCTTCGCCAACATGGTAGGCCTGATGATCAATACGCTCCCGACTCGGGCAAGCATTCAATCGCGGGATCCACTCGTCCCCTGGTTGATATCCCTACAGAAACAACTCGTGGGTCATGATTCTTTTGCCTACAGCCCATTGGTGAAGGTTCAACAATGGAGCGGCGTGGGAGCGCACCGCGCCCTTTTCAACAGCGTGGTCGTTTTCGAGAACTTTCCCATGGATGAGTCCTTCGGCAAATGGACCGGCTCGCTGAAGTTTTCCAACATGCGGGGGTTTGAGCGCACCAATTTCCCGCTCTTGCTGACCGCGGCGCCCGGGCTTCGCCTGTTCCTGGAGTTGGAGTATGACGACGCCCGCTTCGACGAGGATGCGGTGGCGCGGATCTACAGCCACCTGCGGACGATGCTGAACGGCATGACGGCCGATCCTGATCGCCGCCTGGGCGCACTTCCCTTTCTGGACCGCGAAGAACGCCAATTGCTGCTCGATGAGTGGAACCGAACGGAAGCGGCGTGCCCCGAGCCACCCTTGATTCATATTTGGTTCGAGTCGCGCGTCAAGCGAAACCCTGACGCCATTGCGGTGGCTCAAGAAAAATTGGTTCCCGGCAGCGGCACCCTCCGCGTTCATGCCTTGTCCTATGGCGAGCTCAACCGCCGCGCGAATCAATTGGCCTCGCGCTTGCGCGCCATGGGCGTTGGGCCCAATATACCCGTGGGCATCTGCATCGAGCGCTCCAACCCCATGCTGGTCGGCCTACTCGCGATCCTCAAGGCCGGCGGCGCCTATGCGCCGATGGATCCCGCCTACCCCATGGAGCGTCTCGCCTATATCCTCCGGGATTCGGGCGCACCCGTACTGCTCACCCAATCCCGCTGGCTCGAACATCTGCCAAAAGACCGATCGCAGCCATTGCTCATCGACGGACAATGGTCCGAAATCGCGGCCGAGCCCGAACAAAATCTCGCCCCACGGGTTTCCGGCCTGAATTCGATTTACCTGATCTACACTTCCGGGTCCACAGGCAACCCCAAGGGCGCGGGGCTTTACCACGGTGGCTTTGCCAACATGCTGCACTGGTTTATGCATACCTTTCCTTTCGGTCCACAAAGCCGGGTGTTGCTGATCACCTCCCTGAGTTTCGACCTCACGCAAAAGAACATTTACGCGCCTCTGATACAAGGCGGCGCCTTGTGTCTACCGCCCTCCGACCGGTATGACCCGCAACGCTTCGTGGAAACGGTTCAGCGTCAGTTGATCGATTGGATCAACTGCGCGCCCAGTTCAATCTACCCGCTGCTGGAGGAGGCGGGCGGGCGCGCGTATGCTCCGCTGGCGTCCTTGCGCCACGTGATGTTGGGGGGCGAGGCCATTGCCATGAATCGGCTCCGTCCCTGGTTGGATTCATCCCATTGCCATGCCCGGCTCATCAACAGTTATGGCCCCACGGAGACCACCGACATCAACCTGTTCCATCCCATCGAGGAGCCCGCCCACTATTACCATCACCCCATGCCTTTAGGCCGGCCGATCCACAACAACCGTCTGTATGTGCTTGATGCCGAGCTCAATCCCCAACCCATCGGGGTGGTGGGTGAGTTGTTGATTGGCGGCAAGGGCGTGGGCCCGGGCTACGCCACGGAACCGGAAAAAACCGCGGAAAAACTCATACCCGATCCCTTTTCAACAAATCCCGGCGAGCGGCTTTATTGCTCAGGCGATCGGGTGCGCTATTTCCCCAATGGAAACTTGGAATTTGTGGCGCGGGTGGACCATCAAATCAAGTTGCGGGGTTTCCGCGTGGAGTTGGGCGAGATCGAGGCCGTGCTTGCGCGTCATCCCTCGGTTGGCCAGGTAGCCGTGTTGGTTTGGGAGGGTGCGGAAGATGGCGATGCCTTGGAGGAACCGCTCCTCGTGGCCTACCTTGCCCTCAAGGATGTCGAGAAGGGAAAGGCTCTATTTGCCGACCTTCGGGAGCATCTCGAAAAACGCCTGCCCGAATATATGGTCCCTCAATCATTCGTGATCATCGACCATCTTCCGCTGACGCCCAATGGGAAGCTCGACCGCAAGTCCCTGCCTGCGCCGGATATGGGAATCAATGATGGCGGTGAAAACCAAACCGAGAACCCGCGCACCGAAACCGAATCCAGCGTGGCCGCGATTTGGGCCGAGGTGCTAGGTCGAACAGGGGTAAATATTCACGACAATTTCTTTGAGATGGGCGGGCATTCGCTGACCGCGGCCAAGGCCATTACCCGTTTGCGCGAGGCTTTCGGCCTGGAAATACCCCTGCAATTCCTTTTCGCCGCGCCCACGGTTGCCCAGTTCAGCACCCGGCTGGCGGACCTGAAGGATGGTGAAGAGCCCCGGCCGTCTCCATCCATTCGTTCCTTGCCCCGCGAGGGTCTTGACCTGCCGGAAATCGAGACGGAGCCCGGCGAGGTGATCGTGGATCTTCCGCTTTCCTTCTCGCAGCAACGGCTCTGGTTCCTCGATCAGTTGGAGGGGCCCAGTGCGGTCTATAACCTTGCCAGCGGACTGGTTTTGGAGGGGGGGCTCAACCGAGCGGTGCTGCAACAGGGGCTTCAAACCATCGTGCAACGTCACGAGGCCTTGCGCACCCGGTTTGTTTCGTTAAAGGGCCAACCGCTTCCCGTAATTCAAACTCGGGCCAGGGTCGAGTTGCCCGTGATTGACCTGCGCGGCCTGCCTTTTTCCTCAAGGGAATCCGTCTCCGAGGCAATGGTTCGATTTGAAGCGCAACGTCCCTTCGACCTCGCGGCGGGACCACTTTGCCGCGCCACCCTGATTTGGTGGGAGGAGAAAACGCATCTCTTCCTCGTAACCCTCCATCACCTGGTATCCGATGACTGGTCGGGCGGGCTCTTGGTCACCGAGTTAAGCGCCTGTTACCGGGCGGCCATTTCGGGTGAGGCGCCAACGCTTCCGCGCTTGCCGATCCAATACGCGGACTACGCCGCTTGGCAGCGGGAACGATTGGCCGAGCCATCGCTGGCGGAGTTGGAGCGCTTTTGGGTCCGATATCTGGAGGGTGCGCCGCCCCTACTGGAACTGCCCACGGACCGGCCCAGGCCGCCAATCCAATGTTACCGCGGTGCGGAGCGGCGCTACCGATTGGAAAACGATGCGGTTGACGCCTTCCGGAAAGTTTGTCAAGCCCAAGACGCGACCATGTTCATGGGTTTCCAGGCGATCTTTGCGTTGTTGCTCAGCCGTTACAGCGGGCAGGACGATATTGTTCTTGGCGTGCCCGTGGCCAATCGCGACCTCGCCGAAATCGAGCCGCTGATTGGGTTTTTTGTCAATACCCTCGCCCTGCGAAGCCGCATGGAGGATGCGCATGCTTTCGGGGATCTTTTGCAACGAACGCGGGAAAAAACTTTGGAGGCATTCGCCCACGCGGAACTGCCATTCGAGCGTGTGGTGGACAAGGTTCAGCCCATCCGTTCGCAAAGCCATGGCCCCCTGTTTCAGGTATTGTTCAATTTGTTGACGGAACAGCCCCGCGCGCCGCGTCTTCCCGGCATTGTCACCAGCCCCATGCGCCGGCCGCGCACCTCCGCGATGTTCGATTTGGCGCTCACCCTGGTAGAAGAAGACGGCGGTTTCCACTGCGTGTTCGAATACAACACCGATCTGTTCGATGCCGCCACGGTCCAAAGGATAGGCGGCGCCTTTACCCGGCTCGCGCAAGCGGCCGCGGCGCGGCCCGACATTCCGTCGGCGGCGCTGCCCATGTTGGATGAGGAAGAACGAAAACTTCTGCTGAACAGCTTTCAACCGAGCGACAGGTTGGAAGTCTTCGGGCAAACGGCCCTCGGTCTTTTCGAAACCTGTGCGCGGCGAGGTCCGGATGCCATCGCATTGGTTTGTGGTTCGCAAAGAATAAGTTACGCCTGTTTGAACCGAGAGGCGGATCATCTGGCGCGCGCGTTGCGGATACGGATGGGGCATGGAGAAAATTTGGTCGCCATTTGCCTCGACCGGAAACCGAGCTTGATCCAGTCCATGTTGGCCGTTCACAAAGCGGATGCAGCCTATATTCCGCTCGACCCCACCTACCCCGAACCCGCACTGGCCCGAATGCTGGAGCATGCCGACTTGATCATCACCGAGCCGGGCCTCGCAAAACTTCCGCCCGCGCATGGCCTGCCCGTTGTGACGCCCTCCGATACCCTTCCTAGCGATAGCGGCCCCGAGCGCCTCCCCAGCGATGCCTCCGGGCTGTCTCATGTAATCTACACCTCAGGATCGACCGGCGTGCCCAAGGGCGTGGCCATCCGACATCAGTCCACCGCGGTCTTGTGCCATTGGGCGCAAAACCTATTTGGAAAGGGCGATGATCCACGGGGTGAGGATGCCTCAGTGGTGCTTGCGGCGACCTCGGTTTGTTTCGATCTTTCCATCTTCGAGATCTTTGCTTCCCTGGCCCGCGGCGGGCGCGTGCTCATCGTCGACGAGCCGACGCGGGGCGTGGACGTCGGCGCGAAGGCGGCGATCCACGCCGTGCTGGACGAGCTGGCCTGCGCCGGCGTCGCGGTGCTGCTCATCTCGTCCGACCTCCCCGAGGTCCTGGGCCTGTCTACGACCGTCGCCGTCATGCACGAGGGACGGATGACGGCGCGGATCCCGCGCTCCCTGGCCACGCCCGAGCGCGTGCTTGCCGCCATGTCGGGCCGGTGAATCGAAAGCCATGGCCGGCTCTGTCGCGTCAGCTCCGCCGTGGCGGCGTTAGCGGGCCCCGGCCAATGCTCGACGTGGCCGGAGGCCACGCCGGTCGCGCCGCGCGTGTCACTCGATGCGCCGCGACTGGATGACGCCGAGCGGATCGTCCTGGTCGAGGCCCCACGGCCGGCCTTCGGAGTCGAGGTACAGCGTGCTCGTCACCGGAGCGACCGAGTCCATGCCGCGGGAGCTCATGCGGTAGACCCGCGCCACGCGCGTGCCGACGTGGGTGTCGATGGTCTCGTCCGGCTTCCGCACGATGACCCAGTGCGTCGGGTCCACCGTCACCTCTTCCTCGAAGTCGACGGAGAGCAACGCGAGGGCGACCCGCTCGCCGGGCTCGAGGTCTCCGATGGCCGCGAAGACCTGTCGCTCGCTCGCCATGGCTGGCAGGCTGAGGATCGCGTCGGGGGCGACGTCCAGCGTTCGCGGCTCGCCGGCGAAGAGACCGTCGCCGGTGATGGTCAGCTCGGCGCCCCGGCGCTCGATGCGTGCGCTCCCCTCGCCCAGCTGGCTCGTCACCTTGGCCTGGATGCGCTCGTCGCCGGGAGCGGGCCCGAACTCCATCTCCATGTCCGCTGCGAACTCGATGGGCGGGTCGTAGGCGATCTGGACGCTCAGCGCGCGCCGTCCGTCGGCGAGGTCCTTCCAGGTGGTCCGCTCGGCTGCGAAGACGCTGTCGTTGTAGGTGAGCTCGAAGCGCGCACGGTAGACGACGTCGTCGCCTTCGGCCGGCGCGCTCGCCGGCGAGAGGCGTTCGCGAGTGCCGGCGTAGCGATCGGCTTGTGCTTCGAGGCGGTCGAGCAGCTCCGCCTCCGTCAGCCAGCGACCGCGCACCATGACGCCGACTCGGTCCCGGAGGTGGCCCACGTCCTCGAGCGGGTTCCCCCGCACCAGGACGAGGTCGGCGCGCCGGCCCGGAGCGATCGTGCCGACCACGTCCTCGCGACCGAGGTAGCGGGCGGCGTCCCGCGTGCCCGCCGCGAGCGCCTCGAAGGGCGACAGTCCCGCGTCCACGAGCAGCGCGAGCTCTTCGTGGATCGAGAAGCCGGGGACGACGAACGGATTGAGGGCGTCCGTGCCGAGCAGCAGACGGGCCCCGCGCTCCCGGAGCGTGGCGACGAGCGACCGCCGGATGGCGTCGCCCCGGCGGATGGCGGCGAAGTCGTCGCCGTCCATGTCGCGCATGCGGAAGTCGGTGGTCGGGTCCCACATGGCTCGCGTCGTGGGGGGGACGAAGCGCATGACGGGATCGCGGTGCAGCTCGTCGGCGTCCGCCGCGGACACGAACTTGCGCATCACGACGAGGGTGGGGCAGCTCCAGACATCGCCGTCCGCCAGCGCGTCGGCGATGGGGCCGGCGCCGCCCGCGTCGATGGCCTCGAGGGACCAGAGCCGAGCGAGCTGACCTCGGAGGTCCACCGGGGGCGCGTCGGCGACCTCCAGCGCCTGGGCGAACCCGTCGAGGTGCTCGATGGACCGCTGCCCGGCGGCGATGACGCGCTCGATCCCGACGTCCGTGGGGACGTGACCACAGAACGGCATTCCTGCTTCGCGGGCAGCCTCGACGATGCCGTCGTACGCGTCCGAGCCCAGTCGGCTGTAGACCTTGACGAAGTCGTAGCCCTGCTCGACGTGGGCGGCGACGGTCTCCCGGCCCTCCTGCGCCGTCTCGACCACCGTGCTGCCGGGCCAGATGGGCGGGTTGCCGTCGACGATGGGCCCCGCCGTGACCAGGGTGGGACCGAGGAGCTCGCCGGACGCGATGCGGGACCTCCAGGCGAGGTGCAGCGGCGATCCGAACATGTTCCGGATCGTGGTGACGCCGTTCGCCAGATAGAGGAGGAAGTCGTCCTGGTTCCATATGTGGACGTGCATATCGGCCAGGCCGGGCATGAGGTAGGCGCCATCGCCGTCGATGCGGGTGGCATCGGGTGGCACGGCGACCTCGTCGGCGGGGCCGATGGCGACGATGGTGTCGTCGCGCACCAGGACCGTCTGCTGGCGCAGGACGCGTTCCTGGTCCATGGGGACGACGTTGACGTCCAGAAACGCGGTCGTCGGCGCACCGGAGCTCGTCGCCGCGTGGCAGCTGGCGAGGCTCAGACCGAGGACGAGCGCCCATCCGAGGAGCCTCTTCATCGCCGGATTCTGCCCGACGCCGAGGGCGGCCGTCCACGGCGGCTCATCGGTGGTTGGGGTCTGGGAGTGGGGCTGCTCCCACGGTGTCCGCTTCCGGCGCACCTGATCACGCGGGCGCTGCCCGGAGGATCCCGAGTCGCGGCGGCGCGCCTCTGAACGAACGTCGTTCTGTAATGCTCGCGGCAAGTCGGAGGCGAAGGCTCGGGTATCCTTCGTCGTTCGGTTCGGGCGCCGCTTCCGTATTCCTCAGAGGCGTGTAGGTCTGCCTAGGAAAACGGAATCGCAAAACGATCGGCTGATTTGATGGCCCGGGCGCAGAACTTGCGCTTAGGCTTGGATCACCCGAAAACTCCCCGGAATTTGACTCATGGGCCCTGGTCTGACGATCACGAGCCTCTTGGCCGCCCCCACCAACAGAGGCGAGGACTCTGCGCGCACGCTCGCAGAGCAGACACCCGAGGACTGTCTCGAGCGTATGGACATGTTCGACTACTTCGAATGTGTCGTCGACACGTTGCGGTGGGCGCGCAGCGCGTCCTCATCGGAGGCCACCGCTCCATCGGAGCGAGACGCCTCACGACGTGCGTTGCGCGTCGTCGAGCGTCACGTCGGCTTCTGGGACACGAACTGGGAGCGGATGCGGGATTGGCCCGCGATGACGGAGCCGCTCTACGACATGCTGTCGCGTTTACGCCACATCTTGTCCAACGTGCGTCGCTCCATCTCGGAAGACGTCGGACGGCTCAACTGAGGAACGACGCCCGATGATCGGGCGTCCTCCGCGGTCTCTGCTCGCCGGGAACGACCTCGGCCGATGAGCCGGCCGGATCGATACCTCCAGGCTGCGGCGGCGATCCCGGCAGGCGAGACGCGTTCGTTCATGGAGATCGCGGCGCTCGCGGGGCGCCGGGGGTCGGCGCGGGCGGCGGGGAGAGCCATGGCGGCCGTCGACCTCGCCGACACGACGCCGTGGCACCGCGTCGTCGCGGCGGACGGAGGCCTCGCCAAGGACGAGCGCCGGGCGGTCGAGCAGCTCCGGAGGTTGCGCCGAGAGGGCTCACGGCCGCGCGCGGGAGAGCGCGTCGGCGCGTGGGCACGACGACGGGGGCACGGCGTCGTCGCTCATCTGGCGCGAAAGGTGTTCGCCGCTCGAGACGACGAGCGCATCGGCCGCTGGCCCCCGGAGCGCGTCGAGGGGCTCACCGACGAGGCGGCGGCCCGAGCGCGAGGCTTCTCTCCCGTCGACGGCGGGCCGGCGGATCTCGAGCCTTGGGCCATGCCGTCGCCGTCGCCGCGGCGCTGGGCCGCCGCCCGTCCCGCCGCGACGGCGCTCGAGGACCGACTGGACGCCGTCGACTGGACCGCGCGTCTCGCCGAGTTGTCCCGCCGGGGCTGGACCCGGTTGCGGCGGCTGCTCGCGCCTCGGGAGTGTCTCGAGCTGACGTTCGCGGACCATCGCTTCGATCGTTCGGTCGTCATGGCGCCGCGCGGGTTCGGCGTCGGCGAGTACCGCTATCTCGAGGAGCCGCTCGACGCGCCGCTCCAGCTCCTGCGTCGCGAGCTCTACGAGCGGCTGCTCCCCGTGGCCGAAGCGATGTGTCCCGGTCTCCCCCGGACGCTCGCCGGGTTCTGGCGTCGTTGCCGCGACGCCGGGCAGCGACGGCCGTCCTCGGTGCTGCTGCGCTACGGCGCGGGCGGCGTCAACCATCCGCACCAGGACGTCTACGGTTCGGTCTGGTTCCCGCTCCAGGCGCTGCTCGTCTTGAGCCGGCGCGGGCGGGACTTCGTCGGCGGTGAGTTCTTGCTGCGCGAGGAGTGGCCGGACGGGACGTCGCGACAGCATGTCGTACCGGCGACGGAGGGCGATCTCGTCGTCTTCGGATCGCGATCACGCAGCGACGAGGCCACGGGTGGAGCGCGCGTCGAGCTGCGTCACGGCATGCAGCGGATCGAGTCGGGTCACCGCTGCGCCGTGGGTCTCGTCTTCCACCTCGCCCGCTGACGGCGGCGAAGCCGCGCGTGTGCGCCGTCGGACCGAGCGGCGGAGGCGCTCCTCAGCCTAACGCTGGTCGCCCCCCCGAGCTCGGCCGCGCCATCCTGCGGCAACGATCATCGCCCCACGGGGGGCAGACGGTCCGCGTCGGTGCGCGAGTAGGCGCGCTCGGTGGTGAGCCGCTCGTCGTCGACGGCGCCGCCCACGGTGAAGTGATACAGGCTCTGGAAGCGGGCGTCGGTCAGACCGAAGACCGCGTGGACCTCGTCGTCGAAGAAGCAGCCGATGCCCGTCGCGCGGAGCCCTTCCGCTTCGGCCTCGAGGTACAGCACCTGGCCGAGCGCGCCGCGAAGAAGAAGGGCGCCGGCGTCGTGGTCAACAAGCTGCCGAAGTCGACAGTGGTGCGCGCCATCGTGGTGCTGCTGCAGCACGATGTGTCCGCGCTGTTGGCGTCCCTGCCTGTCGAGCACGTCGGTCACCACGATGCCGTTGATGGCTAGCAGCATTGACCGCACCGCGCGCTCGCCGTGGCGCGCGCGCAAGAACAGGATCAAGTTGTCCAGGCTCCATTTCCCGCCATGCT
>JBGTRP010000004.1:0-30333 GCA_041940685.1 Acanthopleuribacteraceae bacterium | reverse complement strand
CGCCGCAGGTGCGCTCCCGCGACTTCACGGGTTCGGCGCTGCGACTGCTCAGACGCCTGACCCCGCAACGGGGTCTGACCATCGCGGTGATCCTGCTCGGTGTCGGCGGCATCGCGGTGAGCGTGATCGGTCCGCGCATCCTCGGGCATGCCACCGATTTGCTGTTCAACGGGGTGATCGGCCGCCAGCTGCCGGCGGGTCTGACGAAGGAGCAGGCGATCGAGGCGGCGCGGGCACGCGGCGATTCGACGTTTGCCGACCTGCTCTCCGGCATGAACGTGGTGCCCGGTCAGGGGGTGGACTTCGATGCCGTCGCCCGGACGTTGGCGTTGGCGTTGGCGCTGTATGTGGTTGCCGCTCTGATGGTCTGGCTGCAGGCGCGGATGTTGAACGTCGTCGTGCAGCGCACCATCGCCCGGCTGCGCGCCGACGTGGAGGACAAGGTGCACCGGCTGCCGCTGCGCTACTTCGACACCCGCGAAACCGGCCAGTGCTGAGCCCGCGTCTCAGCCGCCGGTAACCCTGACCGGCTTCTTCCAAAAGGGCGGCAAAATTTTGGGTGAGCCCTTCTACCGTTGACACGCTCGCCGCAACCGCGCTTTCTCCCAGGAGGCCCAATTCGGTAAGCGCCTGTTCGCGGCTGGTGATCAGGCCCTCCTCCGAGGCCGCAATTCCATCGGTCATCTGTTGCAGCATGGTGGCGGCGGTTTCGTCCGCGGGCGCCTGGGCCTCCGCCAGCACGGCGGCCAATTGGTCCCGGTCGGGCGCTTGGGTCGATCCGGCCTCGGAAACCAGTTGGCGCAATGCTTGGCTGAAGGTGAGCGAGGCCTCGCGGGCTCCCGACAATAGGGCCACAATAGCCTTTTCGGCCGCTACATCGACCAGATGTTTGTGGGCCTCGCCCAAGCGGCCCAGGCGGGTGATTTCCTCGGCCTCCTGCCGATCGAGATCGGCCTCGGTTTCGGCCAGGCCGGATGAAACGGAAGCCAGCAGTTGGTTGGTGACGGCCTCCACCTGGGATTGGCCCCCTTGCTCGGCGCCCTCCAGTGAGTCCATCACCGCGCTGAAGTGTTGGTGGAGCGCCTCCGAAGTCTGCAAATGAGTTTCACTCACCGCTTCGCGCCGGGCCCCTCTACCCTCATCGATCTGGGCGGCCTGGTCGATTGCGGCTTGTTTCAACTCATCGCGGTAACCCTCCCCAACCTGGATAGCCGCATCCGCTCTCGCTTCCATTTGGTCGGCCACGAATGTGCTACTAACCTTGGCTCTTCGCCAGCCCCTTTCAAAGGTACGGGCAATGGCCATGGCCTCACCACCGGCAAGGGCGCCGGTTGCGCGCGCTCGTGGTACCCAGGTGTCGTAGAGTTCCCCAATGGTTTTGTCCTGGTTGGTTTTGAGATCGAAAAGCCGCGAATCCGCCGTCATGTATGCCTGGGCGATGCGTTCGCGGGCCTGGACGGCGAGCATGCCGATCTCTGCCAGCAGGGCCTCGCTCTGTCCGTTGAGCCGCGCCCTTGTGGTGGCGGCCTCTGCCCGGGCACGCGCACGGGCCGCACCGAATTGGTCACCGACCATGGCGATGTTTTCGCTCACCGCCAGGTCGATGGCCAAACGGGCCTCCCCCGCGACCGCCTGAATGCGCGGGGGCGCGGTGAAGGCCAAAGCCAGCAGGTTTTCCACATGGGCGGCGTTGCGCACCAGGAAGGCGGTCGCCACGTCTTCGGCGGCCATCCGATCCAGCAGACCCTGGAAGGAAACCTGGGAGTTGGGTGCGCTTTCCTCGGGGCGCGGGGCAAAGCGCACGCGGCCGGAGGTGAGTCCGGCCACCTCGTTCATCGGCTCTTCGAGCCCGGCCAGCGCCGCCTCCACCGGAGTCAGGTCTTGCTCGGCGCCGCTTTCCTCATTTGCCGAACCAGCGGATGAATCGCCGTTTTCTCCCTCCGCCGCGAGCGTGACGCCCGCCTGTTGTGCGGTGGAAGCGGCCAGTGATTCGAGTTGTTCTGTCCGCTCCTCGGCATCCGCCTCGGCGGCCTCACTACCCGCTACCGCTTCGAGCGCTTGCGCCCCGGATGCCGCTTGTTCACGGGCGGATTGAACGGCATCTATTTCACCCGCGACCGCTTGCTCTGCATCTTGGGCCTCGGGCATGGCTCTGCCCTCGGGGCTATTTTGCCGCCGGAAACCCACGGAACGGGTGTGCTCGGGTTCCGAACCCGTAGCCGTTTCTTCGGCTGCCTGGCGCGCATTCTCCCGCGCTCCTGGGTCGCCGCCGCTGTCCCTGGGCGCCGATTCCGCGGTTTCCGGAACGATCTCGGTATCGAGATCTTCCTCTGCCGTGCTTACGGGTCCTGGAAGCTGAGCAAGCGCGGCGGGGTTCGTTCCCTCTTCAGCAACACTCGCGGAGGTTTCGGCGGGAACCGGCTCGATCGTGGCGGGTTGCTCTCCACCCGTGGTCCTGGCAGGCTTCGCCATACCCTCATCGGATGGCTCCGTCCTTGAACGCGGGGGGGAGGGAATGGGTGCGGCCGTGGCCCTGGCCGCGGAAGGCCCTCCCATCGCCCCGGTTTTCTCGGCCACCGGACTGGAAGGGCTGGAGGTCCCCCCAATGAGGCGGCTCAGCCGCGCCGAATCCGGGGAGGCTTCGAAGCTGGAGCCGGCCCGCTTTCTCGCGTTCCTTCCGGCTCTCCGGCTCCCGGAGGTTTTTTGGTTTTGGTTGCTCTTGAGAGCGAGACCAGCGGTCATGGGAACAACTCCGGCCGCTGGGGCGTGGCTGGAACTACATGCCGCGTCCTTCCTTGAGGAACTCCCGGCGGATGCCCGCGTCCAGGTTCTTTTGGGTAATGCAGGTGGTGTGGTCTTTGAGGGCCGTAATGGAACAGTGCTGGATGATATTCATGATTGAGCCGCCGGAGAGCTCATGTTCGGCGGCGATATGCTCCATGTCGATGTCGGGCGCGAGGGAGGACTTGGGACTGAAGCCGTTGCGCCATAGGCGGAGACGCTCATCTCTTCCCGGCATGGGAAAGTGGATGATCGATTGGAAGCGGCGGGTAAAGGCCTCGTCCATATTGGTTTTGAAATTGGTGGCCAGGATAACCACGCCGGGGAAGTCCTCCACCCGCTGCAGGAGATAGGAAACCTCCTGGTTGGCGAAACGGTCGTGAGCGTCATGGACCTTGGTGCGCTTGCCGAAAAGGGCATCGGCCTCGTCGAAAAACAACAGCCAGTCCTTCTGCTGCGCGCGCGTAAAAATCTTTTCCAGGTTCTTCTCGGTTTCGCCGATGTACTTGGAGACCACCATGGAGAGGTCTATCCGGTAGACGTCGCGCCGCGCGTACTTACCAAGGAGAGCGGCGGTGAGGGTTTTGCCCGTGCCCGGCGGGCCGAAGAAGAGGCTGCGGTAGCCGGGCTTGATCCGTGGCGCCAACCCCCATGCCTCCAGTAAGGTAGAGCCGTGGTCCAGCCAGGCCTTGATTTCCAAGACCCGATCCTGGGTAAGGTGGTCGAGGATCAGGTCCCGCCACTCCAAGTCCGTGGTGATGAGGCGCGCGGGAAAGTCGATACCGAAATTGGGTTTGTGGACCCGGCCCGTGGTCATCATGTCGCGTAAGTCGGGCGAGAGATGGATGGGAGACTGGCCAACAGGCATGTGTGGCCCAGGGCTTCCGATGTGAACGAGTCCGTTTGCGAGCAGGTAGGAATCGGGCTCGAATAGCCGGCCTTGAGTAAAACGCCGCGTCAGGGAATGGCCGGCCAGAAGGAACAGCGCGGTCTCCACCGTGGGCAGAAAGGGGCCCAGCAGGTCGTCTTTGATGCCGCCGAATTCGGTGCAAATACGGTCGTGCAGTTTGTTCTTGGTGAAGAACACATCGAGAATCTGGGGCCGGATATGGGGGATGAGGCAGAGGATCAATACCAGCCGTTCGGCCCGGGTGCATTGGTAATGTTCCAGCAAAGCAGCGTAATAGCCGCCTTCGTCATTCAAATTGGGAGGCGGGATATCCAGGGGGTCTTCCCGGTCGTCTCCATGGTTGAAGTGAAGCTTCAGGCGCGATTCGAGCACGCGGTGAAACCAGTCCAGTTCGGCTTCCAATACCGCCGCATTGCGCTTGAAACGAAGCTTTTCATCCATCTGCATATGGTGATCCCTAGAGCCTGGTGTGGTGTCAATCATTCAATGCCGCAGTGAGGGTTCATTTGGAAATCAAAGAAAACTCGTGTAAAGACGCAAAGCTCGCCAAGAAAATATCTCTCAACCTTCTTGATGTAAAAAAGGTAAATCACTTTCTTCTTTTGCGCCTTGGCGGCTTTGCGAGAGAAAATTCCTGTCCTCCGATGAACCTATTACGCTTTGCAAACACGTGGTAGACCTGACATGACACTAGGTCCATTCGACCCTCAGCGGTAGGTCCATCCAGGAAAAGCGAACCATGACAAAACCCCAGGGGATGCGGTCCAAGAGGACGTCCGCGCCCTTGTGTTCTACCCGCAACAACCACTCAGCCTCACCGCGCACCAGGTGACCCTCCCGCTGCAGAAAGGTTTCCCGCAAGCCCGGGATCGAAGTGTTCTTGAGCGCGGCCCATTGCTGGATGACCACCCGCAGCAGTTGATCACACTCTTCCCGTTCATCCGCCTCCAGCGATAGGGTCAGGGGCAAGGGGGTGTCCAGGGCGATGCCGCAGAGCAGCTTGTTCAAAACGAGCATGTACTCCGGATGGGTGTCCTGGCCGGTCACCAGGTATTGCAGCAAAAAGGCCGCTTTCACGGAGGCGGCCTCGTTCAGGAAACTCTCGGCGTCTTTGAGTTTGCAGTTGATAAACAAGGTGTTGAGAAAGGGCGCCAACAGGACGAGACCCGCGTTGCCCACGAAGTAATCGCCACTTTCCTCTACCCGCGTAGCCCCGGGAGGAGGGGCCGCTTCAGTCAGGACGTTCTCTTCCTGATTGGTCTCGGCCCGGGATTTCTGCTCCAAATCCCGTTGGTTGGTTCGAGGTTGTGGATGCCCGGGTTGCCTCGGGGTCTCGTTGCCCGCGGGAGTGCGGACATTCCGGCTTCTGCCCGTTGCCCGATCGCTGGAAAGACCGGGCGCTTCCTGGTCGTTCCCCGGGCCTTTTTGCGCCCTTTTTCCATCCACGGATTTCTCCGGTTTCGGGTCCTGACTCTCTTTGACTGGGGCCTGGGGCTCGCGTGGGGAAAGCGCGCCTTGCTTTTCATAAGACGCTTCCGCCTCCTTCAGAACCCTGACAAAAAAGTCGCGCGGTAGGTCAGGCGTCGGGGACGGGGGAGAGGCGCTCTCCCGCAAAATTAGGCGGGCCAGCACGCCGGACGGCCGGCCGCAGGTGCGGCTCCATGTGCGAAAGAAACGTTCGCCCCAACGCGAGACATCCATCGGGCCGGATGGGTTTTGCGCCAGAATTTCGATAACTGCCTGCCAAAAGGGCGCCCTGGATAGGAAACCGTCCGGGTTTCCCAGCTTGGAGAAGCGTTCGAAGAGAGGGGCGATCAGGGGGCCGAACTGCCGGCTTTCTTCTACGAGCGGCAGGGCCTCCAGCAATAGCGAATCACCGAACTGATGAATTAAACGCAAGCGGGCCTTGGGATAGGTCTTGCAAAGCCGCAGCAGCCGGGCAGGAGCTCCAACCCTGTCGTGAATCCAATCGAGGCAGACCCTGGTCAAGGCATCCGCGGAGAGGGGAGGGGCCCACCAAGGCAGGGCGCCCGTGCGCAGGAAATGTTCGATCAACGCCTCATCGCGCTGCCGTGGGTTGAGCTTTTGGGGACCGTTCGGATGACCTTGCGCGGCCAGGGTTTCGGCCAGGGCCTCGGTCAGTTTGGCTTCGAGCCGCGATGGCAATTGGGCCAAGTAGTCCGCGGGCGAAAGCGTGCCCAGATCGACCACGAGCCGGTCGAAGCGAACAATGGCCTCATCGGGCGCCAGCGAGTTGAAAACCCGGTCCATAACGCCGGTGAGATCCGTCCAAAAGGACTGACTGAGCTGGTTGTGCAGGGCCGGGCCGTCCATTCCCGAGGGAATGCTCACATCAAGGATCTGGCGTTTAATGCGGTGGGTTCCGCTCATGCCGGCAACTTGTTCCAGGATTTCAGCCTTGCATGCAAGACCGGTTTGTCCGCCACTCGCGCTACGGTGGCCTCGATCAGCTCCAAGAGATGGGGTAGCCTGTCAAGCGGGCGCAGTTGGACAAGCTGGTCCTCGGCCAAGGCCAGCAAAGCCTCGAGTTCCTGATCGGATTCGATATCCGCATGCCGGTAAGCCATTAGGGATAAGAGTTGATCGAGGTGCAGTTCGTAAAAGGACCACAGGTAGTTGAAATGCTCGATCCGTCCGGCATTCAGTTCTCGCCTCATTTTATTGAAGCCCGCCACCAGCACGATCCTCGACCTACGTGCGATTTCGCCGTCTTGGGAACCATCCAGGTAGCGCAGCCGCTGCTGCTCCTCATGGCTCGCGTTCTCCAATGCATGGGCGAAGACCGAAAGGGAGCGCCAGAAGCGGGTGTTGGGCGTGAACAGGGCGTCAAAGAGTGGATCCTCCCGTAGGGTATCGAGACGCGGGGCCCCGTCGCTGAAGACGCGTTCCTCCGTTTTGAGGACGGATTCCGGCCTTGGTGAGACCGTTCCGCTGGGTGTCAACAGGGCTTCGTCGGAATCCAGACCCTCATCCCTGGCCTGATAACCGAGATGTTTGGAGGTGATTTCCACGAATTCCTTAGAGGTCCCCATGCGAGTCCACACGGAATAGTTTCCAAAAGTCTTCTCATTTCCCTCCATGGGGGCAATGATTTTTTTGAAGGTGAGGGTGCTTCCGCTCACCTCCGTCAACTTCGATTGGGTGAGCCGGACCTTGCCTTGGGACCAACCCGGAGCATCGGAAGTGAGGTAACCATAATCCTGAAATTCCTCGATGAGGGAAAAGTTTTTTATCCAAACATCGGCCGCGACACTCAGACCGGGTCTTACAAAGGGAGGAAGGAAGGACACCTCGGCCAAGGGTGGGTTCCAGTGGACCTTCACCTGCGCGGGGAGACCCAGGTGCTGGGGCCCGTCCATGGGCTGGATGGCATAGGCGATCTCCTCCTGTTCCCGTGAGGGAGAACCATCGCCACTGGTGCTGATGGTGAGCTTTTCCTGAGAGTCCTTGGTGGGGGTAATTATTTCAAAACCATCGCTGCCTTTGATGCGAAACTGGGTCGCGGCGGCGGGAAAGGAGGTGATGACGAGGGTGATATCTCCGCCGAGCCCACCCGTCTGGGGAGGGAGGTAATCGATGCCGATGTCGGTTCCCGAAGCGTCGCTGAGGTTGTCGACGACATAGGCTTCGGTAGCGAAGGGGGCGGAAGACTCCAGAATGCGAATAACGCCGGATTTGATGGCCAGATCTCCGCTCCGGACATGAACGCCATCCCGCCACTCAAAAGTATTGCGAACGGGAGGAACCTCTTTGGCAACCCCTCGGATCACTATTTCGTCACCTGCTACGGGTTTGATTGGTATTTGCAAAACGGCAATCAATTGATCTTCGAGGCTTGTTTTTGCAACCGTTGCGCTCTGACCGGAAGCATCGCTGAGAAGGCCTCGTTTCCAACCTTTGTCCGCATCATTTTCATTGATAGTCCAGGCGGCGCTGTCGGACCATATTTGACCCACAAAATCAATAGCCGCCCCTTGTCCCTGCGTGGATTGATTGAAGATAAATTGCGGTGGATAATCGGGACGACCGGCCACATTATTGATGAGGGCTACTGGCGGATTTTGGATTCCAGCCAGGCTTTCAGCTCCCACGAATGAATGAGCTGCCACCATGGGGGCCTCCAATGGAATTGTAATGGCTGAAAGGCTCCCGCTAAATTCCAAGGTAAAATCCAAATTCAACAATTCTCGCCCAGGCTTCTCCGGATCGGAAAGAAGGATGGGTACTTGGGCGAGACCGGGGGAGCCGCTAAAATCGCTTACCTCGAGGTCTAGATTGGCGATTTTTACATGGAGGGTATCGCGAGTTGGGGGGGCGATCGTAATGGGAACAGGACCCCATTCAGCAATGCAGGGCCCATTGGTAACGATTAGGGATACCTGATAGGTCCCCGAATTTTGGTAGTTGTGAGTGGGATTCTGCACTCCTGAGGCGTTGTCGTCGCCGAAGTCCCAAAGATATACGGCGGTGGGCAGGTCCTCGGTGGTAAAAAATTGCACGCTGTTTGGGAGAAGACTGTCGCTGGTTGCTAATTGGTATTCGAATTCGGCGCTTGGTTTTTGAAACACCTCCACCGTGAGGGTAGCGGTCCGGCCCTGAACCGTGTAGATGAATTGGTGGATGCCCACCCCTGCTTCATCTGGAAAGAAATTGAAACCCGTGCCCCCGTTCTCTTCCGGTTTTACCCCCGACCCTTCCAAGACGCCTCCGGGCGGTTGAGCGTTGAAGCGGAAGGGACCCTGCTGATCCTCGCAAAATTGATCCGTGGGAAGTGCGAGCGAGGGTTCGGGCAGGAAGATATAGGTTGTCTGATGGCAACCGCTGCAGCAGAGGTAGGGCAGACAAAAATCGGCCACCACGGTCTCGGCGCCCAGCAGCAGCTTGCCCCGGGTTTGGTTGAAGGCGATGCGTGCGGCCGCCCCAAGATCTTTTGACGTACAGGCGTCCTGTTGTGGCTCGTTGTCGGTTTCCAGGCCTTGCTTGATGAAATCCTCGGCGCCCTGAAGAAAGGCTGAACCCTCGGCCATTCTCCACATGACATCGCGCTGGGAGGTGGGCGGCGTTGGTTCGAGTTTCCGGAGCTCCTGGTCCAGAAGGGTGTTGAAGGTTTCGAATTCGCCGTCCAGGACTGGTGGATCGGAAAAATCGTCGTAGACAATGACGAAGGTCCCGCCGAAGGCGACTCCGCCCTTGTGTTCCAATCCCGGATGGTCTTGGATGAAATTGGCCAAGGTGCGCGATTGTTCGTCGGCTTGATGACGGTCGCGATAGTCGCGCGCCAGCGACTCCAGCCGGGCGATCAGGCAGTCGTCCAGCAGATTGGCGAGCCTACCCAAAAGGTCCCGCACCAAATCGCTGTTTTCAATTCCATCGAAATGGTTTTCGAGAAAGGTTTTCAATTGGCGGGCCTTGTCCATGACCCTGGCGTGGGCCTGGTTGAAATCATCGAATTGGAAAGCGGACAGCTCCAGGGGGAGTAATGGCCGTAATTTGAGGAGCAAGCCCAACAGGTTTTGGATCAGTAGATTAGCGACGACCTCGGGTAAAAATAAAGGGAAATAGGGTTCATCAATGGTAAGGAAAAGATGAGTTACGTTGCCTTGTCTCACGCTAAACATGCTTTCGGCGGAGATTGGTGGTGCGGTGGCAGCGCGTTCTGGAACGACTTGGAACCCGCGTACCTGACTTGTGCGTCCCGCCCGGTCTGCCAGAATCGGCGCCGGCTGACCTTCACCGGAGACGGTGATGGGGAAGGGCCTAAAGCCTTGCCATTGGATTTCAACGAAATCGTCGACAATGTTAATGTAGGGGTTTTCCTCCAATGGCAGTGGATCATTGTCCTTATCTAAGGACGAGAGATAGGCGCCGAAATCCTCACTGAGGCATAGCATTTCGTCCCGGCTGGCGCGGTAGAGCGTTCGCAGGTCCTCGAATTGGCATGCCTTCTCGGCGCCTTCCTCGGCGATCGGCCCGAAACGCAGGGCCACGATGTCGTAAGAGAGACAGCGCTCCTTTTTGGCCTTCTCCAGGAACTTGACCACTTCGTCCTTGCTCCGGCCTACATGGCCCTCGATGCGCAGAAAGTTGTAAGCATCGAGCGAGTAGGAGAGCGGGTTGCGCACATGGTCGAGCTGGCTCGCGTCGGCGGCGTGATAGGAAAGGATATGATCCGAGCGGCAACGGGTCCAGGCATCGTAATCCCAGAAATTGCGGACCTTGGCATCATTGTAAAAGATGGGAATCGGCCCGTTCTCCAAGGGCGGCATGGGCCATGCGCCTGGCGTGATCCTCATCGCCTTCAACCCGGGAGCCTCGAAGTTCTCCACCAATCGTTTGAATCTTTGAAATAGCCAGACCACATGCGCCCGCCCCTCCGGATCGGGCTCGTGGATCGGCGAGGGGGTGAAGTGATGGCGGTAGAGGGCGGGCCGGCATTCGGTGACGGGCTGGGCCGCATCCAGCATGAGGTGCCGGGGAAAGAGATCGCTGTCCGGGCAACAACGTCCGGACAGCGCGAAAGCGTGGCGCAGGAAGGAATTGTAGGCATAGGCCAGCCCCTTGACATGCTCATAGAAATGCTGAATCCCCATGTACTGTTGCCCCAGGATACCGCCCAAATCCGAGAGTAACCGGTTGACAAGTCCGGTAAAGGGATTGTCGGTCAGGCCGATGAGGTTTTGATAGGCCTGGAACCCGTCCTTCACGGCCGTATGGAGTCGGAAGGCCGCATCCACACAGATTATCCGGTACCGATTCCTCAGCGCTCGCCAGCGAGTGGAAACTTCCGGTGGGAAACAATCCCGCTTTACGTACACCTCTTGCGGCTGGAAGCGGGCATCGCGGTCGGCCTCCAGGTTCGGGTGAATGATATCGGTCAGAACCTGTTTCTCGATCAGCAGCACGCGCCAGAGATGGCGCTGCTCCATGCCCTGGTTGATGCAGTTGTCGGCCAGACAGGTATCCAAATCGACCTGGCTTGTTTCCAGAAACAGGATCACGGCCTTGTCGTCCAAAAAGCCCGGTGTATTGGCCAGGCGTTGGCCCATTCGATGGCTTGGTGGTTGGTCCGTGAAGAGTTGCCAGAGGGGCACGGCGCCGGCGCCGGGGTGGAAGGGCGCATATTCACTGGGATCGGTGTATGGAGCGTACCAGGCGTAGGTTGCTGGAGACTCGAAAGAGGCCAGGTATCCCGCGGAAGTGAGGCCGACTCCGCCGGCAATTTCAAGGCTGTGATTGCCCTTGTTCGTGACCGTTAACCCACACAGGATACCGATCCCGATCGTCTTGGCGCGTGTGAGCCGGTCCTGCTGTTCCAGGTAACGGGCCAACTGGTTGAGGTGCCGAAAGGAAAGGACCTGGTTGGCCTCAAAAATAGGGTAGGCAGATTCGATCCGTATCATGGTGTCATTCGTCGCTTGGGTCATGGAACTCTCCCAGCATGTTGTTGTCCAGGACAACGGGGTTTTCGTCGTCGCCGGAAGTGCAATCGTGAAGGTTGGCTTGGGGAAAAACGCTGCGCAGTTCCAGCCAGACGCACAGCAGTTCGTCCCGGGCAGCGTCGAGAACTTCCGTTTTATCGTTCTCTGCAAGAAGCCTGTGCCAATGCCGCCAAGCGGCCTCGAAATCGGCCATCTGGCGCTCATCGACCCAGCAGATCTTGGCGAAGATATGGGCGGGCGTGTGTTCGCGGATGGTTTTTTCCAGGTATCGCCGGAAATACATATTGGTGAAGGGGGCGGGCCAGTAGGGCAAAATGACGCTGATTCGGAAGGAATAGGGGTCGAAGCAGGGACAGTCCGCGGTCTCTTCCGCGGGACAGATTGGCAGGAGCTTGGCCTCCTTGTGCCGCGGTCTGAACAAAAGGTGTTCCATTACAAAGATGCGCTGACCCAGGAAGAATGCCAGCATGCGCGCCATCGCCTGGTCGCGTTCGGCCGAGTTGGCGTAATCCGCGCCGCTTCGAGCCAGGGTATTTCCGCCATCGGTCAGCCTAAAGAAAAAGCGCGTGCCGTCATCATCACCTTCGTATTGGTTTCGCGAACCCAGCCGGATGACCTCCTGGACGGCTGCTTCGGCCGCGGCGCGGCTCGGGTAGGGACTGTCGCTGACCAGCAGGGTTTCTCCCTGGTCGCCAGTCAGTTTGAAGCCGAATGCTGGGCTGAGCCCCGGCAAGGCCTCGATGTGGAATTGTTCACTTACCTCCCCCAGGATGAGGCGAAGCCGCCGTTCCAAACCCGAGACATTGGTTTGGGTATCGGCGGCCCTGTAGTTGAAGGCCGCCGCACGGTTGCGGCTCAACTCGGGGTAGCCTTTGAGAAAGCGCAGCTTGTCCTCGATGAGCCGGGCGGGTGCTTGTCTGCCATAGAGAAAGGTGGTGACCAGGGCATAATCGGAGAAGGTCTCGCCGAAGCGGGCCAGCAGGTGATCGAGCATGGCGTTGCGTCTGCGTAGGAATTCGTCGCGGTTTTCGGAAAGGTTTTGCAGTTCAGCCAAATAGGTTGCGCGGTCGGCGCCAATCAACAGGTCGAGTTGGGGTACGTCCTCTGGAGCCTGAACAAAGGAAGTCCGCCGCAATGGCTCCAGTGAGAACAACCGCCACAAATGGGCCAATTGCGCGAGGTAGTTGGCCAGCAACTGCTCGAAAAACAGCAGGTAGGCTTTTAACTGCGCCCACTGGGCCTTGCGCAGGGGCGTGGCCGAGGGCGGCAAGCCTTCCTTGCCAATGCCATAGTTGAGAGGGAAATCGTTTTGAGTAGAGAAGTAATGGCCCACATCGCGATAGATGCCGGCCGGGGCGGATAGATCCTTTGCCGCCTCGGGATCGACTCGGTCGTCTTCGACGTCGCGCAATTGTTCGAGCAACTCGGCTACCTTGGTGTCCTCGGCGTTGAAGGGAATCAGGCCCTTGAAAAACAGGAAACGTGAGCAGTCCAGGGACAATCGCGCGGTTTTTCCAGGGTCCAGCGGTAAAACCCATTTCTCGCCCGCATGCACCGGCTCCCAGCACTCCTCGTCCTCGTTGTTATAGGCGTAGCTGGTCAGCAGAATGCGCTTCACGGCCAGCACGCCCGCGATATCGTGAATGACTTGGATTAGGTCGGAGACGTGGATTTCCCGCCTGCGCTGCGCCCGCGCCAGCTCTTCGTCGTCGATGAAACCGTGTTGCAATTGTGGCCCTGAGAAAATTTGTTCCACGGGTTTGTTGCGATCGAGCATTTCCTTGAGCGAATAGAAGCGAACCGGTGGCGAGATGAAGCGGTTCAGGGCGTGGAACACCCGTGCCTTGACTTCCTCGGGTTCAACCTCGGGAGCAATGTCCAGATCCAGGCACACGCCCACCTTTTCAGTGGGAATGATCCGAATTTCGAAGAAGTCCTCGCATAGATTGCGATTTTGATGCAATCGGTCGGCGACGCGCTGCAGCAATTGAGGATGGTCGGCGTCTTCGTCCTCGGCTTCGATCCAAACTCGGTAGAGACCCCGAATCGGGATGGGCTCCGGGGGATCGATAGGGGTTAAAGAAAGGGTTTCGGCCAATCGGTTTAGATAAATTGGGCATTCCCCACCCTCCACGGTCTCCAGCCAGGCATTGCGCACGCCCTCGATATCGATCAATAGTTTTCGGTAATCCGTTTCGGTCAAGGCGCGGTTGAACAGGATTTGGGCCGCGCTGAAATCGGCGGTCAGCGGCTGCTCGCCCTTGGGTGGGGTCAACAGGTCTTCGATGGGGTGAGCCGTGCGGTAGGCAAGGTCGGTAATGGCGTAGCTCAGCGCTTCCAGCATGGTGATGCCGGGATCGTGGGGATTGTAGTCGGTCCAAAGATCGCTGCTGAACTTCTCGACCAGGGAACGGCCCAAACGGCTCAGCGCGTGGTAATCGAATACATCGACAACCGTGTCTCGCGTAGTCTTTTCGTCTTCCGGCATGGGATTTCAGCTCGTGTTGATGAGATGGTTGGGGCTGGTAATAAAAATGGAACGGGCCGTGGTGGTCCTCAGCTCATCGGCATTCAGTTCAGGCGTCCCGCCTTCGATGTAACGGGCGATTTTGAAATCGCTGAGGTAGTCTACATAGGGTAGTTCCTCCACGAAATTCAGGATGACGGAGCGGCGAATGGCGCCACCGAAGGCGATATCTTCGACTCGCCGAAAGGCCCAGGGGGCCAGGTAGCGCCGTAGATCCTCGTCCAATTGCCGTTCGTAAAAGCCGCGGTCGAAACCGTCACGGAAGACGACCCGGGTATCCACCTGGATTTCCTCGTAGAGCGGATTGACCACCTTGAGCTTGACGAAGGGTGAAATTCGCGTGGCCAAATAGCGTTCCACCTCGGTCAGGGTGGCCTGACTGACCGCGGGTTTGTAGGGATTGGGCGCATTGCGATTGGCAAGGTCGGGAATAACCGTTAACAACACATGGCCGGGTGCAAGCTCCCTCTCCTCGCTCGCGTGGGTGATGCACTTGACCTTATGAATTTGGGGAAAGGCTTCCAGCACCAGGTGTTCGTAATCCCAAAGCGTGACCGCGTAACCTTTGTGTCGCAACCGCTCACTCACACGGGTGTAGTAGGCGAGACCCTTTTCGCGGGGCTTGGCGCCAAAGGAGGAATCGGGCTGGAACACCTGCTTGACGGCCTTGTCCTTGACCTTCATTTTGGTAATGTTTTCCGGCCCAAGGGGCGTCTCGTAGTGGGCGGGGTCATTTTGTGTGTCCCGAAATACCAGTTCGGCGGCCTGGGCATGCACGGCGATCACCCGGCTGACAGCGGCCACGTTCTCCGCAACCGAGGCTCTCAACCAGTGGTGGCCGGGGTCCAACCGGGTCTGGTTCAGGGTTGCATCCTCGGGAAGACGGATCTCCAGAATACCCGAACGCACCAGACCCAGGGTGCCGTCTCGGAGGATATCGGACGATTTCAGGGGCTGCCAGAGGTTGTCGCGCAAGTAGGACCAGGCGACCTCGGGCATGGTCACGAAGGGGTCCCCGCTACCCTCGTCCAATTGGAAAAGGAGAGA
The DNA here is from genome assembly GCA_041940685.1 of Acanthopleuribacteraceae bacterium. Lineage (GTDB taxonomy): Bacteria > Acidobacteriota > Holophagae > Acanthopleuribacterales > Acanthopleuribacteraceae > JBGTRP01. The sequence goes on along the minus strand of JBGTRP010000004.1, from coordinate 15,608 downwards.
AATATTTTGATTGGGCTCCGCACCGGAAAGACCGATGTAGAGGGCGCCCCGCGAGTCCATGACAGGCAGCAGGCCCGGCTGCTTCTCAACCCGCCACTCGCCAAAGGGCCCGAGATGGAAGATCTCCAAGTTGGAATCGGCGGTCCAATCCTCGGTAAAAATCATATCCACCTTGGCCTGGTAATCCAGGCTGATACTGTTGAAGGCCGGGGTGTAGGGCTCGTTGGGCAGCGGAGGTGGCGGCGGGTCTGTAATTCCTGATACTTTGGCAATCACCGCCTCGGCATAGAGATTGGGGTAATGTTTATGCCCGAAAGCCATGGAGGGTGCGCTCAATTTCAGCCGCAGGAAGCCCCGTTCCAGGTCGAGGCTGAAGCTATCGAAGTCGGGCGCGTCAGGCTGGGCATGGCTGAACAAAGGGTCGCTTGAGGATCCGAAACGGATCGTGGAAGCGGCGCGGTCTGTCGGGTCGGGGGTTCCGGGAAAGAGATCGCGTTCTCCCAGGCCACGCCATGCCTGTTGGTCGAGAAGTTCTCCACTTACCTCGAACTTTTCCCCTCGAAGAGGGTATGCCGCGTAGTAAGTCTCCATGCTGGCGGCATCGATTCCGCCCAAGGGTGGGTCGCGCCATTGCAGGTGAATATCCAGGGACTCCAGTTGCTTGGCGAAAACCTCGGGACTGCCGATGTAGAAGGCGGAACCCGAGACCGGCCGGGCCCCGAAAGGCAGAATGGGTTTGGCGGGGTCCACGGGGCCCGTGTCGTTGCGCAACACCAGATTGTTATCGCCCTTTACCTTCATTCCAATCACGACCCTGCCGAGGTTGAGACCCTGGAAAAGGGCATAGGCATAAGTTTCGGCAGATGAATTGAGGAGTATGCGCAACACGGGGAGACGGGTGGGGAAACGACCCGGATGTAATTCGGGATCATAACCAATGATGGGCGCTTCACGGGGGACTTGGATTTCGAACCGCAAGGATCCGCCGGCGTTCGAGTCAAGCTGAATCGCTTGCAGCACGGCCGGAGTCCAGCCCTCTTCCCCGCTGAATTCGAATTCGAAGACCTGAGTCAGGCCCTCAAATGCATTGACGCGTTCCTGGAAATCCTCAAACTGGCCCGGCAGGAAGTACAGCTCCAGGGTGATGGTCTTCAAGCCGGCCGTCTGTTGGAAAATGGGCGAGGCAAAGGCAAGGCCGATGCGCGCCCGTGGGAACTGGTCGCCACCAAAAAGCAACCAGGCCGGGTCCGCCTCTTCCAGGGGCGCGCCCTGACCATCGCCGGAATTGGCTACCGCGGCCGCAAACAGCCGGTCATCCTCGAATCGTTTATAGATGGTTTTGAAGCGCGCGGCCTCGGCCCGGTTGAGAACGATCTCGTCTTTCAAGGCGTAGAGCCGTTCCTTCCCGCCGGGATCTTTGCCAGCACGAAACAAAACGCCTTTTTTCAACTTGTGTGTGGCGACCTGGCGGGCGAGAGAGAAAAGGACGAAAACCCGGTCGGGATGAGCGGGCCCGGGCTGGATGCCGAGCACTCTTTGATAATAATAGTCCAGTTGTCGCCGGGTAAGGTCGTTGAGCTTTTTTTGCGCCTCGCCGAACAGTTTGAGAAAACTGAAAAAGAGACCGAGGTGTGGCTTGTGGGACGCGCCCATGGCCTCGATCCGGTCGAGATGGCTGGTGGCCCGTCCGGTGAGGTAGGTGCGTGCTCGAAGGATCGCGTCGAAGGCGTCATCCAGTGTTTGGCCGAATTGGGCCGCGCTGATGGCGCCGCTCGAGGTCAGGCTATCTACCTTCCAAAAAGGGGCCAAACCGCGCAACAATGGGCCTGCCAAGGGGATCGCGTCCGGGAAAGACAGATAGGCCAGGACCAATTCGCCGACGGGTCGAATCAGGTCGGCGCGAATGAAACGCAGAATCTCCTCGCGGAACAACAGGTCCACGGGCAGCCGGAGGGCGAGATCGTTGATTTCCAGGAGATTTCGGTTGAGCAATCGCCCCATCTCGACGTGCTTGCCATCATTTTGCAGTTCTTGATAATGGAGGCGGAAAGATGAGGGCTGGTGGCGGGCGAAGAGTGCGATTCGCACCGCGGGGTCGGACTCGATAAAGGCCTGCCAATGGCCATCCAATTCAAAGTCCTCATCGTAGTAATTTAGCTTTTCGGCGTAGGCATGGGCAAAGACGAGCCAATCGGCGAAGTCGCGGTCGTCGAGTGGCGCTGTCGTAGGGTCCAACGTCCGGGGTGAGCGTTGGTGACGGGCGCTGCCGTCTCTATTGAGCGGATGAGGTTGGCCAGCCTGTTTCATGGGGTTATGCCACTTCCCTCGTCTTGGTAGAAGGGGAAGACAAAGTTGTCGCGCGTGTTGGTGGCGCGCACGCGGTAGCGCAGCTCGATGTCCAGCCGGCCCTGCTCCGGAAAGGCGCTGAGCTGAATATCCTCGGGCGTGACCCGAGGCTCGTGGTAGAGAATGGCGGTTTCAATCAGATCCTTGAGGGTGGACTGGAGAGAGGCGGTCAGAGGTTCGAAAAGGTATTGCTTGAGGTCGCAACCGAAGTCCGGCCGCATGAGCCTTTCACCCAGGGCGGTGGTGAGCAGGATATGCAGACTTTGGCGGATATCCTGCTCATCGGCGACCATGGCCACACTGTTTTCCCCCCGTCGGAACCTGGGTGGGAATCCCCAGCCAGTGCCGAGAAAAGAGGCGCCTGTTTTCTTCATTCAACCGATCTCCACCGTGGCCAGACCAACCGCGGGTGACGCACCGCAAACACAACTGTCACCCGCACGTAAAGCGGGCATCCCGCCGATCAATACCGTGGGGCTCCCTAACGGGAAGGGGCTTGTGGTGGGTTGGTGCGCATTGGGCGGCAAGGCGCAGACATGGGTGTCCATGGCCACGGCCGCGGGGGCGCCTCCAATGAGCACGGTTGCATTACCCGGGCCGGCGATGGCGCCGCCATGCGTGCTCAAATCGCCAACTCTAGCCGCTGCCGGCATAAATGCCTCCTTACATTCAGATTTCGATTTTGGTGAGGGCTTTTTTGGACGGTTGCAAGCGGGCCGATCTAATTGATCTGCACCAGAGACCCCTTGATCACCGCGGTGGCGCCCGTGCTCAATTCCGCACCCGAACCGCCCTCCGCCTTAAATGCGGCGCTGGCCTGGACGCCAATGTTGGCGCCCTCCAACTTGACATCTCCGGTTGCCTTGAGGATGAGGTCCGCGGCGCTTTCTACCTTGATCCCGTTCTCGTTCATTTCGATGGTATTGCCATTTTGATCCCGAATGAGCAGGCCTCCGGCCTCCTCGCTCAATACGATGCTGTTGCCCTCGGGCGTGGAGATCGTAATGGCATGGGTTTCGTCGTGAAAGATCAGCCGCATATCACCTCGGGAAACCAATCCCTTTTCGTGGTTGTCGTCACTACCGGGCAGTGGCGCGGGTTTGGCGCTGCTGTGGAGCATGCCCAACACCACGGGATGGCGGGGATCGCCGCTGAAAAAACCCACCACGACCTCATCGCCAATCTCCGGACGGAAAACCGCGCCACGATTTTCCCCCGCATCCAGACTCGCAAGGCGGGCCCAAATCCCCTCATCCTCGGGATCGACCATGGGAAGGTTGACCAGGATCCGATCCTCGCCATCCGGATCAGCCTCCAATTGCCGCACCACGCCCACGTGCAGGCCCCGTACTGAGGGGAGGAGGCCACCAGCGCCCGGTTCTTCCAGGGTATGCTGTTCACGATACCAACGCGGAGATAGCCCGAACTGAATGTCCGTGGTCCAGCTACCTCGCACAACCTCGTGGCGGACTCCGGTTACGAAGGCGTTACCGTTGAACCGTTTTCCCACACCCAGGAGTTCCAGGGTGTCGCCTGGCTGAATGGCGGCAAAGCCGCGGCAGCGCACACGTCCGCGGACCTTGGCGAGCCGGCTCTTTTGCAGGCGGGCATCGGCCCAGGCCTGGAGTTCCTCGTCGGTGATCTGTCCACCATGGTCCAGTTGGTAGCTGTCGGGGCCAGCCGCCTCGGCCAGGGTTTGCGGGTCCAGGTCACCCTGAACTGACGCGAACGGAGAGACGCCATCGACCTCGATACGGCTCTGCTCGGCGGCATCCCATGCATGGGAGGCTACCGCCGCTAACTGGTGGCGCGCATCCACTTCCGCTTCAAACTCGATCATGGGTGAACCATAGGCAAGAGATAGGGCCGGTTCCATTGGCGGGTTCGGGGCCCGTATCAGCACCCTCTCATTCCCTACCAGCACCAGTTTTCCCATCACATCCATGCGCGAAAGCAGGAAATCCCAATCGGAACAGCGGTAGCGAACCATTTCCTTGTGAACCACGGCGGTATCCTCGATTTCCGCGTCCAGATTGTGCTCATCCAGGATTTCACGGGCGATGTCGCTATCGGAGACATCGTAGTAAAATGCGCTTTTGCGGCCCACGGTCAGACGCACCGCCGCATGCTTGAGATTCACCGTCAGGACAGACGGTTTACCACTGCGAACCTTAACTCCATGCCGGATGACAAGGCCCTTGAAAAGGGTTTCCTCGGTCTCGTGATAGCCCACCCGGATCTCAATTTCGTTTCCCGGCAGGAAGTCATCGGCGCTGCTGATCTCGAAATTGCCCTTCGCCGGGTCGCCGTCGCGCAGAATGATTTTGGCCGAGGGAATTTTATTTGCCTGCTTCTCCGTGATGATCGACAGCACATGGTAGGCGCGGGAGACCGGGCTGTCATTGGAGAGAATGGTGAAGGTCACGACACCGATGGACTCAGGCGCGGGCACCAAATAGGGATTGTTCAACTGGGCCTCCTTAGGGAATAGCCCCCGGTTTTAGGATTCCCCTGGCAGGTCCCACAGGGGTGGAAAATCAATGGTCTCGCCTACGGATAGCGCACGGAAATGGGTAAGGTTGTTGTAGCGGGCGACGGACAGGTAATGTGAGGCGTCGCCATAGATGCGGTGGGTCAACAGCGGCAGCCTATCGCCCTCCATGATACGCCGCTGATGGGATAGGTCCGGCGAGTTGCGTTCTTCCCTGGCAAGCCGCAACTTCTCTTCGAATGTTTCCGTGAACGTTGCCTGGATTTTGGCCCTCAACGGTGTGCCGTCGGGCTTGAAGAGGGTGTAGGTGACATCGGCCGATTTCAGCACGCAGGGTGAGGACAAATCGCCGTAGCTGAGCCGCAGGTAGGGCGGGCGTTTGATACTGCCGTCGAACTTACCGGCCACGGTGAAAAATTGATTCACCTGAGCGGTGACCTCCACCTTTTCGGGTTTTCGAGCAACGGCACCGGCCGCCGGAGGGCCGGTCACTCCCGTACCGTCGATAATGAACTCAAAGACGTATTCCTGGAGATTCTGGTAGGTGTATTTGGCGCTGGTTCCCGTGCTTCCAGAGCCTTGATCGATCTCGTAATCGACCGAAAATTTTCGGGTGTAGGAGGACGGGTTGAACATCACGGTATAGGCGCCCAGGGGCGTCCCGTTGCGGGCTTCATTGCTGTAGGCCTCGATCTTCATTTTGGATAGTGCTTGGTCCACTTCAGCGTTCCTCCCTTTGGCGCAGGATTTCCAGCACCTGCTCCACGCACTCGGCCACCCATGCATCGGCAGCTTCCGGAACGGGCGCGTGGGCGGTGCGTGACGATGCGGCGGCCCGGTCCTCCACGGTTACCCTGAGCACCAGTTCGCGAATTTCAACTGGCATTGGGAATATTCTCCTCATCAACCCTACGGAAAAAGTTGAAGGCCATTTCCAGGGTCTCGATGACCACCGCGTTTTCCTGGGCCTTGAAGTCGGAGACAGCCCACTTGACGGGATAGGCATTGACGAATTCCCAGGCGGCCAGCGGCAGGTGAAACTCATTGAGCAGAGTGACGAGCACGTTGGCTGGCTGGAATTCGAAGGCCTCTACCGCGTCTTCTACCCAGCGCGTTAGCTTGGAGATAGGAGAGAGGCCTCGCTTGAGCACCAGGTTTTGGTGGGCAGGGCGTGTCGGCAATTTGTGATTGAAGCGGTTCTCACCGCCCTCCACCACTTCCTCGGTTCCCAGGGTTACCGTCAACCCGGAGACCTCCTGAAAGCGGATATCGGGTAACGGCTTTCCGTCCAGAAACACCACGACCGCGAAATGGAAACCTACCGGCGGGTAGAGCAGCACCATGGGTGGTTATCCGTTCTCGATGGTGAGCCCCTCATGGGCGATTTCTATGGATTCGATGGCCACCTCGTTTCCGGTGGAGTTGAGGCTGGGCGACTCGATCTTGACCGGCCAGGCCTTGGACACCTTCCAGGTTACCGTGGGCTCGTGGTTCTCATTGAGCAGGCTGATGGTGAGGTCGCGCCGCTCCACCTGATTGAGCTGGGTGGAGTTCAGCCACTCATAAAATTCGTTGTCTCCGCTGATTACGCCCCGTTTCAGGGTAATATTTGCGTTTTGGGGAATGCCGGGCATCTTTTGAGGCGCATAGTCCCGGGACAAACCGTGCCGGTATTCGATGACTTGGGTCTCAATGGTCAAGCCTGAAACCTCAGAAAAACCGAGGTTTGTGCCGCCCCAATCCACCTGGAAATGGAAGACGGGTAAGGTATAGTCAGCCATGGTTACCTCCTTGAGATGAAAAGACTATCGTAGTGATCTGTGCCGTGTTGGGCGATGAAGCGCCGCGAGCCGGTGTGGGCGTGCTTCATGCGCCTCAAGACTCCTGAAGCTTGTGAGAGAAGCGCAGAATGATGAACTCGGCGGGCCTCACCACGGCCATGCCGATCTCCACGATCATGCGGCCTTCCAAGATGTCCTGGGCCGACATGGTGGTTCCCAAGCCCACGTTCACAAAGTAGGCCTGTTCAGTTGTCGCTCCGGCCAGTGCGCCGTCCTTCCAAAGGCTGGTGAGGAAATTCTCCAGCATGCTCTTGACCTTGATCCACAGATTGGCGTCATTGGGTTCGAAGACGGCCCAGTAGGTGGATTTTTTGGAGGATTCCTCCACCATATTGTAGAAACGACGCACGGATATGTAGCGCCACTCGTTGTCGTTGCCGGCCAGTGTGCGCGCGCCCCAAACCAGGATTCCCCTGCCGGTAAAGGCGCGGATCGCGTTGATGGATTTTCCGGCGTTCACATCGACGTTCAGCTCTTCCTGATCCCTGCTGTCGATGATGTGCGTTAGCCCCGCAACCGCGTTTAGGCTTAGGTTGGCGGGCGCTTTCCACACGCCACGGTTGCGGTCTACCGAGGCATACACGCCGGCCACCGCGCCGCTCGGCGGCAAAGTGTTCAAGGCGCCGCCCACCTTGGACAGAATATCCCGGTAGAGCGGGAAAGCCCCGGCTAGGCTCTCCTCGTATTTCTGTTCGTAGACACGGGCAGTTGCCAGGATGTCAATGATCGCCTGATTCAGCTTGTTGAATACCGCGCTGACATGAGGCTCGGCAGCGATCATGTTCTCGGTCTGCTTACCCGCATTCCCAGCAGGCGCATCATTGGGATAGATGCCGGTGGCGGCTGTAATATTGTCGGGGTTGAAAATACTGGGATCGGGATCGCTGACGCCGGGGTCATTCCATTCCGAGGCGCTCCAAACATATTTGGTATCGTCGGTATAAAGATCGATGTTGCCGCCGACCTTGGCCGCGGCGTCCTTGGTAATGGAATTCAGCAGCTTGATACAGTCTCTTAATTCAGCGTCAATAAGGTTGCGAATGTAGTTGGCGACACTTTCGGCGCTGTTCCCGGTCAATTTCAGGCCTGCCGTTAATTTCTCTGCCTCACGGGCGGCAGCGGCGACGCTAGCGGCCACCTTTTCCACTTCGCTCAAAGCATCATCAATGGCATCGAGAATATCTTGATGGGTTAGGGTTGGGGTTGCCGCTGTGTCGGTATCGTTATTAAAATCGACTCTGGCCGTGGAAGCTGTAGAGTCAGCCAATCCCACATGACCCAGCAAGTTTGTGGTATCGGCACTGCTGTCCGCCTGGGCGACCGCCTCAGCCGCCCGTTGCGCCAATGCAGCCGAATCTGAAGCTAAATTCAAAATATGGTCGGCAGCACCTTGGGCGGCCTGGATCGCTGCTTGGACGTCATTTGGATCTGCACTGGCGTTGGCGTGGAAATTCTTAGCCGTTACGGCCTTCGCTTGGGCTTCCGCGACCGCTGCTCTCAGGACAATCACGGCGTCTCCTGCATCGGCGGCGGTAGATTCTCCCCAATGGTCGAACAACTCGTCAGCAATGTCGTAGATATACGTGAACAGGCTTTTTAAACCATTCAAGCTCGGCGCCGTTTTGAAGGCCAACACCAGCTTCTGGTAGCCGTCTCTGATTGAGTCAGCGGATTGCGTTGCGAGAAAGCCCTCCAGTCCAGCTTCAATCAGGTCGGTATCCCTGAGAGCGTTTTGTGCCCTGGCGATGGCCTCCTGGATTTGGGGGTCGCTGGTAAGGGTGGCCAGGGGCGCCAGGGCGCCCGATTTCACCAGTTTTCCCTCAATGTCCCGGAACCGGATACTCAGCGGCAAGGTAGATTGGAGATGGGGCGTGTAGGCCGCGCCGTACTTGAGGTAGTTAATGCCGATCTTATTGCGGAAGGCCTCGATGCCTTCCTCCCAGGTAGGTGATTCGGAAAGGTCGAAAATGGCAAAACGGTCTCCCAGGGCGTTGCATTGGTTCAGAGCCAGTTGTTGAAGGGTGTACAACTGATCCTCGTTGGCCAACAGCATCGCATCGGGGAAAAGGATCAGCGTGGGTTCATCCTGTTTCTCTAGCGCCTCAAGCCCCCCTTTCAAATCGGCAAATTGCGGGGGTCCGTGGTCGTAGTCGCCAACCGAGACGATATAGCATTTACCGCCTCCATTGGAGTAAAACAGCCTGAGGCTGTCATAGAGGTAGAACCGGGCATTGAATCCAGTTTCCACCACCCCGTTGTTGTCGTCGAGGATGACCTCGTCGATGGCGATCTTGGGAGCGCCACCGAATCGTGCCTCGAATTCCAGCAACGAGTCGATACGGGTGGGCTTGCCCGTGAGGTCGCTGCCACGGTGCCAGGCTCGTTGTGTGTAGCCGATAAAGGCCGGCACCGCGGTTTCCACCTGCGCCACGGAAGGCGGGAAGATCGAGATTTCCTCGACGTACACGTCAGGCGTTTTATAAGTCGGCATAATGTTCCTCCAAAAAGATGTGCGCGCTAAACGTAAACAAAAATTTCGGCATAATAGGTTTTGCTGCTACCGTTGCCGGTGAAGCTCAGGGCATCCAAGCCGGGGTTGGGCAGGTTGGGGATGAGGGTTTCGCTGCTTGGGGCATCCGGCTCGGCAGTGGAATCGGGGTCCGCGGGCGGCCCTGCCGCCAGGCGCTTTTTAAGCTGAATTCCCTTGATGAACGATTGCAGTAACGGGATTTCCGAATCTGACTCGAAGAGGATCCGCAATTCTTCATTGGTGGTTTCCGATCCCTTGCTTTCAAAAACCGGCGTGGGAAGATCCGGGTGCGCCTTGGCGAAATCGGGTCCCGCCTCAATGAGCAGGTTGTCCTCGCCCAAAGAATCGTCATGGCGCACCACCACCAAGTAACGCCAGCGTGGGGCTGGTTTGGCGAAACGGATCTCAAAGCTTCCCGAGGCCGGCAGCCCGTGTTCATGAAAAGTCCAGCCCGCCACGTCGGGGTCGGGAACCGCTCGGATCTCCACCGCGCCAAAAGCTCCGGAGCTCCAAATCTCATCCGCGGCATAAAAGCGATCAGGCGTCTCGTCTTCCACCTGTAACGAAAAAGCCCCGGGGGAGAACGGCGACAGATCCATGCTGTAGTGGAGTAGCCCATCATGGGTTACCACGGAATCGCTAAGGACCGTTTCACCACGAAAGTCCGCGACTGCAAGGGATACCACGGCGCCTTTTCCGCCGCGCTCTACCGTGAAGCGCTCCGGGAGCAACGGAATGATGTCGGTCGGACCAACAAACTCCTCTTCTGTCAAATAGGCGGTTTCGGTCTCGGGTCCGGATTCTTGGGTGTTGTGGAATAGAAAGAAACCATTGCCTTGGGCGCTGAAACCAAGATCCGCGTATTGGGTGAGAAGCGGTTTCCGTGAACTCAGAATAAAGCCCAAAATAACTTTCTCCTGTATGGGCGTCATGGGTTTCCCCGCGGAAAGCGACGATTCGAAGAGAATCACGAATCCCGTTTCGGTCGTCCGGAAATGGAGGCGATATCTGGAAAGTAGGCGCTGGCAGGCGCGGGTTGGCCGGATCTTGAAGATGGGTTCCGGCGCCTGATTTTGGTAATCATGAATAAGGTCTACCCGGAACAAGGGCTGAAAACCGGCTTGCATCAAGGCTGCCCCCCGGAATTGGCCTGGACCTGAATCCTCTCGATTGGAGTTCTAAGGTCCGCAACCCGATCATCGGCGATACAAACCAGACGGATCCGATAGACCACCGAGGGCAGATAGCGCGCGCCGAGGCTGCCCCAAATATGGTTTTGTTGCTCAAAATCCAGCGAATAAAGATCGGCCTTTAACGTTTCGACGGCCGGGTGGAGATGCGATGTGTTTTGGTGATCAAACACATTCTTGGACTGAAAGAAAGCAATTACATGAGAAACCGCCTTCAACGCATCGGCATATTCCTTGTAATTGCAAGCAAATAAAACAAAGAGGTTTAGCTTGATTTCAGGGTTCGTCCTTGTCAGTTTACCCCCATCTTTCTTAATTGCGGCCCCTTGATTTTTTAGTGTGCGCTCTTCTTCGATATTAATCAGACAGAGGCCCAGGTTGCCCTCGTCTATTTGGATCGCCCCTTCCTGGTCGGCAAATTGGGTTAGCTTCACTTTATTTCCGGCCGAGTCGGATCTCACTTTAAGAGCAAGGTATTCTTCAAGCTCTTTTTTCAGTAAGTTGATTACTTCGAAAATCATGGCAATTTCTCAATACTGGTCATTCGGCGGGCATTACTTAACTTTGTGAGAGGCGCAACCTCAGAAAATCCAGCTAAAGGTTAAAGGTTTAATGAGCACAGCTCCGCCCTTTATGAAAAATAGTGAAGTGAAAATTAATAACACTCAATTTTTTAAAATTGATTTTATGCTTATTTTAGAATATATTTTAGATTTAATAATTTGTCAATGGAGTTGTTGCTCGCATGGAAATAGTGATTCCTTTTATCTTGGCTAGTGTTTATGGGAGAAACCAATAACCTTTTTCTCAAGGTGACAAGTCCTCTCTTTGTGCTCCAGCTTTCCTCATTTTCAAGCCTTCAAGGGCTTTTGGACTGCCAGCAGTGGGAAAGCGAAATCTGGGACTCACTAGTTATTGCGGAAAATAATTGGAAAAAGGACCAATAATTTTTGAATTTCTTCTAATGGGTCCTTTTTTGATGGTGGGCTATTTTGCGGTGAAGGTAAAACTCTTGAAAAAGGAAAGGGCGAATCCATGTCTTGAGCGTAGCTAGTAGAAATTTTAGGTAAATTTGCAGAGACCAGAAAAGTTTCGGTTGGGTCTGCCCCATTGGCCACCCTGACCAGAGCGGACAACCAAGCCTGGCTTTGGTCTTGGTTTCCAAATGGTGGATTGAAGGGCCTCCGGGACGAGATCGACCGTCATTTTCCGACCCATCGCCCAGCCCAAAATTTTCCGGAAAAGCAACTCCATGATGGCGGCCAGGTGTGACTCGACCAGCCGAAAAAGGGACCTGTCTTCTGGCTTGTGGGCGCGATATATGCCGACAGCAGCACACTCTGCCGACAAGGGAAGCTCCTTCCCTGTCTTAGCCCGGGGGTGGGCGTTGGGAAATACCCCCGCGGCATGTGCCGCGGGGGCCGAGTCGATCGATCAAGCTGCTTCTAAAAGGGCGTTGTATCGCCGTTGCCGCAGTTGTTGCCGAGTGGATTGTCGTAGGTAACTTCCTGGCCGGTTACGGTATCAACTACACGAATCGTGAAATCCCGGTCAGTGAGAGAACCGTAGAATACCCAGTAGTGTCCATTGACGCCTGTGCCGTCCAGAACCTTGACGAAGACCTCGGCGTTTTCGGCGTTGAAGAACCATACTGTGCCGGTATCTGTTGTGAGCTCAACCGCGGGTTGCGCAACACCGCCCCGCAGGACTTCGACCTGGAATCGGTCGTCTTGGAGGCACAAACGGGTCGAGGTGGGCGTACATGAACCGCTCATTTTCAGATTTGCAGAGCGCCCGGTGACGGTGTGGTCGGTGAAAAGGCCGATGTCGCTTTCGGGGTTCGCGCCGAGCATTGAGGAGGCCGGAAAGGCCTGTGTGTCGGCGTCGCCACAGAAAGAACCACCCGGTTTCACATATGACCTAACCTCGCCGGTGACGGTGTCGGTGACCGCGAGAGTGTACTCACGATCGGTACCAGCGCCGTGAAAGACCCACCAGTAACCATTTGCTGGACCCAGAACTTTGACCCCGACCTCAATGTTGGCGGGATTGAAGAACCAGAAGAAACCACTCTCGTCGGAGAAGGTTCTTGTGCGGCCTTCCTCTCCAACGCCTCCGTTCACATAGAACACCTGAACCTTGAAGCGACCGTCACGGAGGCACAGGGTTGTTGGTCCGGGTGTGCAGGTCATGACGGGCGCATTATCGATCGTAAAGTTTCTCGTCTGCGAGGTTTGCTTGCCAGTGGCGTCGGTCGCGACGATTTCAATCGAGTGAGGACCGTTTTCGTAGAGCATTGAGTTAAATGTTGCTTCGAATCCGACATCGGGACAATTCGGATCGCTGACCGGGACCGCCTGGCAAACGTCCGGGCGCGGCGTACCATAATCCACCGGAATGGTCACAACACCATCAAGAGTGATTGTAAGCGAAGTCACCCTGTTTGGGTCGGTGGCCCAACCGGATATGGCGACCGTTTCACCAGAAACAACCGCATCGGCCGCGGGTTGGTCTGTCCACAATTCAGGGTTGCTGACGATGCGCACCGTCCTGGCGCTTGAGACGCGATTGTTGCCACAGTCGTCGAAAGCCACGGCCGTGACCGAATAGTCGTCAGTGGGGTAGCTGTCAACATTGATCTGGCAACTCCACGGTGGATTAAAATCGGTGCATTCGACATCATTGCCGATTCGGAATTGAACCTTGTCTACGCCCACATTGTCTGACGCGTTGGCCGAGAACGTTGTGGAGCCCCAAAGGATTGCTCCGTCGGCCGGTGCGGTGAGCGACACGTTCGGTCTGGTCGTGTCCCCGCAGGTCACGGAGACCTGCCGGCTGGTCGTGTGCGTCTGGCCGATGCTATCGGTGACGGTCAATTGCACGTTGTAGGTTCCGCTGTTTGGAAAACTGTGGCTGACATTGGCGCCGTTTCCGGAGCTCCCGTCCCCGAAGTTCCAAACATACGAGGTGATGCCGTTTTGCCCGGTTGAGCAGGACGCGTCAAAGTCGCAGGAAAAGCCGCTGCAGCTATAGGTAAAGCAGGCCACGGGAGGTGTCGGGGGAGCGGGCCCGTTCATGTAGATGGGCGACGAAACCGCTTCGTCACCGTCGGTTTGGCGGACGACGACATAGTAATGGTTATTGCCAGAGGCGCCGGGGTCGTTGAAAGTGGCTTCGATGCTGTTTCCGGAAACAAAGCGGGTATCGATCACGTGACCGTCTCGGTAAAATCGCACCTCCGCAAAGGTGTCCCCCGCACTGTCGCTGGCTTCCATGCGGAACTCACGATGCCAGCCTGTGAGTTGGGAACCCATGGGATTTCCTCCGACTCGGATGTCAAGGAGCAAATTCTTGTCTTCGGTAGCATAGAAACGCCGGTCGAAGTAAGCGTTGACGATGTCGTTGCGGGTCAGTTGAGTAGAGAGCACCGCCACCCGATAATCGGTGTTCGTGCCCCACTCGCGGTGATGATTGTCGCCGCCGCCAAGGGGGCCGAGCCGCCACCCCTTGCGGATTCCCTCATCCATGAAGGTTGGGGCCTGGCAAGAACCATAGGTGCAGAGATAGAACTGTTCGTCGAAATCATGGCCTTTGTTCCAGACCTCGAGTCCGACCATGTTATTGGCGGGATAGGACTCGTATCTGAAGTGTTTAAATTCACTGTCGAAGTCATCCTGTCTTCCGGGGTGATTGTAGCGGGCAATGCAATACACGCGATCGCCAATCCAGCGGTATATGGAATTCAAGGTCAACCGCCTAAGAACATGCGTAAAGGACCGCACGTTCATGACGTTGATATGACCCAGCCACGGATGACTCCACTCGAAACCGTAGAGGGCGGCATAGCTTCCCGGCGCATCGTGGTCGTCCGCGGCGCGGAGCAGGCGGTCATATTTGCTGCTTTGCCAGGGGAAGACGATCATGTTAATGCCATGGTCGGTCAGCGCGAAAAAGTCCAAGCCGGCAACGTCACGGGCATAGCTATAGGCTTCATCGGCACTTCCTGAACCATCAGAGAGGTTGCTGTGCGCGTGGAGAAATCCGAAGTAGGTGTTGTAAACGACGCCGGGAAGGGTTTTTTGCACGGGTCGGGTTTTCTGAGGCGGAAAGGGTCCCATCTTGGATAGTTCGTTTTTTTCTTCGGCCTCGAGGGCTTTCAGAATTTCTGCCTTCGTAGCAGAGGCGAGGGCTTGTGCCTTGTCGCGAGTGCTCGCGCTACTCTGGAAATCGGATGTGAATGTGGTATCCAGAAATGTCCGAATCTGATCCCAGGTCGGCATTTCGCTATCGCCGGCGATCGCAATCGCAAGCACCGTGTGCCGGTCTATCGGGAACTCGTTGAGGTTTTCGTTGATGATGGTGAACTCGAGGAGCGTCGGATCGACCCCCCGAGAGAGCTGGTAGCACAGAACGATATGCTCGGGCCAGGATACTTCCTCCGCGTATGCGAGGGAGTCGATGTGGTCGATGATCTCAGTCATCCGCGTGGTCAGATCCGCGGCGTCCGGGGGTGGTTTGTTCGGCTTTGTTTGTGCGATTGAAATGACCGGCGTTAAAAACAACGTAAGGAGTGAAATAACCCTAAGAGCTGAGATTCGCATGGCAATCTCCTTTAGACAAAATATTGCATCGCAGGAATGGTAATTTCCTTTGCTTTACCCAAACAACCCTACGGCAATACAGAGCATGCCACCGAATATAAAGAGAAGATAAACTAATATTTCACAGTACTTTGTACGGCCTGTTGGCGAAACTGTTGCATGAATCGAAAATAGGCTGCTCCATGGTAGAATGACGGCTTCTTTTTTAAAAGGAGACGCCCATTTTGGCCAACATATGCCGGGGGACATCAATTTTTACGGGTTTAGGAGACACGAACTGTTGCGAGTTTGAGGGAAACAGGGGTTCTTCTCCGAGTGGGAGGACGTAGCCCGGAAGCCCCTCGGCGCGGCCGCCCTGCCCCCAGGGTTTTAGCCAGGTTCTTTATTCGGTAACTCTGGCCTTTGATGTTGAAAACCTGGGCATGATGAAGCAATCGATCAAGGATCGCGGTGGTGTTGGTTTCATCGCCAGAGAATACTCCTGGCCAATCGCCTGTCTTTGTTGCTGGTGATTGCAGGCGATGCAAAGGACGGGCGGCGGTCCGGCGTATCACAAAATCGGTTCTCATCGAAACGCAAAGGTGCTTTACAAGCGCTCCGATATCGAGG
>JBGTRP010000003.1:0-31015 GCA_041940685.1 Acanthopleuribacteraceae bacterium | reverse complement strand
GCATCTATTTCATGGAAGAGGCCATCGAGTCTCAACAGAAAGATAGCCTGAGCGAATCGGTTCCACTGTCCTTAAAAGATTTGTTGGAGGAATCGTTGGCGGTTCAGCGCAATGTGCTGGAGAGCTATGGGATTCAGGTCCAACAGGATTACCAATACAATGGCGTGATTCACGCGCAGCAGAATGTGATTATTCAAATTTTGGTCAATCTGCTCAAAAACAGTATCGAGGCGATGCGGGACAGCGAGCGCAAGCTATTGACCCTGAGCACCGGGGTTTCCGAGGAGGGCGTTCCCTATTGCCGCATCGCGGATACGGGCGTGGGTGTAGACGACCTAAGCGTTCTCTTCAAACGGGGAATAACCACCAAAAAGGACGGCCACGGCATTGGCCTGCACTTTTGCTCAAAGGCCATGGAAAACATGGGCGGCCAGTTGGTGGCGGAGAGCGAGGGCGTGGGTCATGGCGCCAGTTTCACCCTCGTATTTGGATCGGAACGGGCCTGATCTCCATCCGCGCACGGGGCCAGTCCCATTGCTTTAAGGTTTTTCCCCCGGTTCCACGTGCAGGCCTTCCTTTTGCCAGCGGGTGATGCCGCCCCCCATATCGTAGACGAGGCGGAATCCCAGGTCCTTCATCATTTGCAGGGTCTTGCCGCTACGGCCGCCCGAACGGCAATAGACGAAATATGCGCTATCCTTGGGCAGTTGCTCCAGACGATCCTGGAAATCGTCCTCATAGAAGTCGATGTTTACGGCGCCCTTCAGATAGCCTTCCCCGAATTCTTGCGGCGTGCGCACATCGAGCAGCTTTCCTCCAATTTCGTCCAGCTTCGCCTGAAATTCTTTAGGAGGGACGGTTTGGTGGACCGGGCTTCCCTCGGAGGGTTGGGCTGCCGCCGGGATGGCCCAAATCATTGAGCAAAGTAGAGCGGGAAATCCAAAATTGGCAACATGGGTTCGCAAGCGCATGGCATGCTCCTTTCTAGCCGCATTGACGAGCGAGTTTTTCGCGGAGAACTGGTAAACCATGGGTTGAAGGATACAACCCACATGCCGCTTGATTGGGAGTCCATACCCATTTTGTTATGGATTTTCGCCCGCCTCGGAGGAAGCCCATGGAAAACTAGGCAAACTTCCTGGCCCAGCCGAGCTTGACGCCCCTCCGCCCGTAGACAGCATGTGCGAGAAGGATTCCGCCAGGAATGCCCCGCATCGCCCGACGTTGTTCATTGTACCTTAAGCTTGGAGAAAATCTAGCTTTACCGATCGCGAAGCCGGCCCCCCGTGTTTGGTCGCCGGCCCCGCGGTTGGTCTTAATTGGTCAACGATTAATTCTTGGCTAATGCGTAGCTGTACCGAATGACGCGGTTTTCGTCATACTCATCGGTGATCATGGTGTAAGCGAATCCGTTGCGGAAAACCATGCGGGGCAGACCCGTATTGGTGATGAACTGGTTCCCCGGCAGGGTGACTTGGCCGAGGAATTTACCTTCCTGGTCGAAGATATCCGCTGTTTGCGCCATCGTGGCCGCGTTTACATCATGCACCACCAGAAAACCCTTGTCTTCCATGGGCAGAATGCTGGCGACCGGATTCTTGACGATGGGCAGGTCGGCCTTGGCTTTGATATTTTGTACGAAAGTGTCGTTGATGGCCTGGGATAAGCCGGGAGCGGTGCGGAAATTTTCCAGAACCATATCGATTATCGCGTCGGTGTGGTCTTTGGTGTTGGGAATGGGTTCGTACTCTCGTTGGATAACCATGACTTCCTCTGAAAGGTCGGGCTTCCACTTGGTGATGGCGTACTCGTTGGAAAGCGCGCTGTAGAAATTGCCTTGGTCATCGAAGGTCATAATGCCCGTTTGTTTAAAGGCTCCCTCGATCAAGTCCAGAATGAATTTGGACAGAACCTTGGGATCGGCAAAATTTTGAAAGTTGACGCTTTGTTCGAAACTGGTCAACTCCATATGGGGTTTGAACTCCATGTCCAACACGCCGGTTTTGGTGACCATGACGCCGGTGCTGGGGTCCATCTTCAGAAAAGTAGCCGCGAACAGGTCTTTCTTGGGAGAGAAGTAACCGGACACCGGGAAGGTGCTCAATCCGCTGGGCGCTTTCGTATCCTTATATTTCAAGCTCTTGTCAAAGAAATGGATTTTGGGGAAGCTGCCGGGCCCTGCTTCCATGACCATGGCGCGTCCATCGGCAAAAATTTGCAAGCTGGCCAGGCGCGTTGCTTCACCGGGGCCCTGACCCTTGGGAACCAGAACCTTAACGAAGGCGCCTTTGTCATCGAATTCCAGGATTTGGCTTTCCTTGGTGTCGGCAACGTAGATATGGCCACGCGTATCCGCGGCCACATGCGACGAGCCTAGCGCCCAAAGATATTCATCACCGGGCTCTTCGGCGCCGAAGCGCAGATCCTCGGTGAAACGGATGGTCATTTCCTTTCCACGTGGTTTTTTGCCGTTAACGATTTCCTTGCCGAAGCTGAGCTGAGCCGCGAGGAAGAGAAGCAATACTTTGCCTATCCAATGATTCACAAAAAACTCCCTTTTCTCTATTGTCAAATATTAAGGTCTCCGGTCCACAAGCATGTAGAACCGTTCCGTGATTATACCCATTCTGCCGCTTACATCGGGATAAGGGCCGCGGACCCATAACATGGTCCCCTACCAGCTTGAAGCTTACGTGTTCGGAGGCCCTTTGGTTTTCAGGAAATGGATGAAATTGAGTGGAGAAAGGGCCCAACCCCCCGACAAATGGACCCCGCCTAATTTAAAAGAGCCCGATGAGCCTGGCTCCAGTCCCCTCACGAGGCTCCGAATACGGACTTCCCGCGGAGATATCCGTCTTGCGCCTCAAGAACCTTTGCTCTTGGCGAGGGCCGCGGGCAGGAATTCCTCCATCAACGCCTTGCGCAGAAGATGATGCGGGAGTAAACCTTGGGTCAGGATAAAATCGTGGAAATCCTGCAGATTGAGTTTGTTGTCCAGGGCCAGTTCCATCTCTGATCTCAGGGCCATCAGGTTGATGTAGCCAAAGAAGTAAGAGGTGGCCTGGCCGGGATTTCGAAAGGTGTAGCGATCCACTTCCTGGTTGGCCAGGGCCTCCGATAGCACCACCCGGTTCATCAGAAAGGTTTTCGCTTGCTCCGGGCTGATTTGGCCCAGTTGCAGCTTGGGGTCGAGGAAAGCGCGCGCGGCCCGTAATAGGCGATGTTGCAGGCTGATTAATTGGCCCTCCAACGGCATAAAGGGTTTCATGACCGCCTCGCTATACAGCGCCCAGCCCTCTACGTTCACGCTGTTGAAGGCGAAAAGGGTGCGGGCGATAGAAACGCCGCGTTCGACGATGGAGGCGAATTGCAGTTCATGGCCGGGTCGACCCTCATGAACCGAAAGCGTCCAGGATGCCGCCTCGAAGGTAAAGTCATCAAATGTAAGATCTTCCCCTTGCTTCCCGGGAATTTTCAGGGGCAAGACGAAATCTCCCACCTCTCCGGTATTGCCGATCAGACGCGGAGGATCCATATGTGGGGCGGGTGTGGCCGCGGATTCGGCCTCACTGGCCAGCCGAATGCGGATCGGCCGATCGGGAAGGGTGATGATCTGATGCTCGCGGATGAGGTTTTCCAATTCCTTTAGGCGAGCCTGGTAGTGGGGCAAAATGTCCTCGCCCTCGAACTGCTTTTTCTTAAGCTCGCGGATCAGAACCCTGTAATCTTTGGTTTCCAATCCCATCCTGCCCGCGATCATGGGAGTCAGCGCATTCATTTCGTGGACAATTTCCATGAAAGCGATTTCCGCCCTGTTCACCAACTCCTCCGTGGGCATTGTGACCCCGCGTTGTTCCAGGTGATACGCATATAATTCCGGCGGCAGACGGAAATCCGTACGGGCGCGCGGCAAGTATTCTGTTCTCAGGAAAGCGTCGTAAGCTTTGATTTGATCTTTTAGAGCCTGTAGGCTTTCCTCATAGTTTTCGATTCCGAACTTTTTGAAGAGCTGCTCTATCCCCACCAAATAGCGGGGGCTGTCCTCCAGGTACCGCTCTAACTCGGCCTTGACCGGCCACATGAGCCCTTTTTTCGCCCGCTGCTCGGTCATGCGTTCCCTGGCGAGAGTTGCAATGGGTTGATAGCCGGCCTCATGACCCGCGTATTTCCGCAATCGCACCAGTGCAGAGGGGTAGCGCGATGCTTCCAACCGGTCGTCCAACAGGAAACGAATGCCGTAAAAAACGCTTTGTGACAATTGAAAAAAGCCGTATTCGTATTTCTCATTCAACTCCATGCCGCGTACGAAGCTCCTGGTTGACTCGATCAGGATGACCAGGTCCTGGCGAATGGCTGGATGGGTCTCTTTCTCCAAGCGTTTCTCCAAGATGGCCGTGGCTTCTCTGGTGGCCAGTTTCATGCGCGCAACCACCCCGGGTTTGAGGTCCATGACCTTTTGGTCCGAGCTTTCGATACCAAATTGGCTGAATTCTTCGGGTATAAAATCGGCCAGGGCATTCAAGACAACCATGGCGTTTTCATTGCTCTTTTGGGTCCAATCATTGGAGGCGGTCAAGGGTCCGGCCACCAGTAGGAAAAAAAATAGGCTCTGTGTCATATTCGTCAACGTTCCTCCTAAACCCCATCGCTTGCTGGTGTACAAGTCGCGTAGACCGAACCAGTTCCAGGGCAATTGATCTTCCGGCTGATAAACGCCGGAGGGAAACGCTGGGTTTATTGGCTTGGTCGCTTTTCAGGCCGGGGCGGATGGGATTGAGAAAAAAGCTTTCGCGCCGAAAAATATGATGAGCGACTCGGATAGGAGACATTTATAATAGAGTGCGAGCCTCGGCTGACCATCGCTTTTTACCTCCTACGGATTTCCTCGGAGGATTGAGGGAAAGGTTCGGCGTGTCTGGATCTGCCGGGTTGGTGGTCCCTGGCATTGTTAAGAATGAGCATCCATTGCGAGAGGCAGCGGCCATGAGAACGATACGGACCAAAGCAAAACATGGGCCCAAACGAGGCCTGGGCTTTTATTTACAAGCCGGCATTCCCTGCTTTTTATTGCCGATTTTGGCCTTTTGTATCCCGTTGCGCCCACTCCAAAGAGAGGCGCCGGCCGCCCGCTTGCCTCCGTTGAGCGGGCAATTTTCACAATCCGGTAGCCTGGAATTAGCTGAGCGTTGGTGGCATAGCTTTGAAGATGAGAGCCTGAATCAATTGGTTGAAAGCGGCTTGCGTGAGAATGTGAGCCTCGCTGCCGTTTGGGATCGGCTAAGCCAGGCGCGGGCATTGGCCCGGGTCGAGGGAGCGAGTCTGTATCCAAGCCTGGAGGGCGATTTGGGCGCCGCGCGCTCCGTACGCCGCGGTTCCGACGCCGCGCTGGACGGGGCCCGCTCCACCGACCATTTCAGTGATTTCGGCCTGGGCCTCGCCGCTTCCTATGAATTGGATCTCTGGGGTCGCCTGCGGGCAAATCGGGAAGCGGCAAAGTTTGAGGTCTGGGCGGATGAGGCGGACTGGCGCGCCGCGGCGCTTTCGCTCTCGGCTACTATTGCCGCCATCTGGTATCAATGGGTGGAGGAAAACGGACAGATCGAGTTGCTGGGCCGCCAATTGGAGACCAACCAATCCGTGCTGGATCTGATAGACCTTCGTTTCCGCAAAGGTTTGGTAGGCGCTCCCGACTTGTTGCGCCAACGGCAGTTGGTGGAAGCGGGCAGGGGAGAGGTTGCGCGGGCGCGGGCGCGCGCCGGAGTCCTGGCGCATCAATTGGCGATTCTGCTGGGCGAGGTTCCCGGGAACTGGAGCCCTCCCCTGCAAAATACGCTCATCGAGCTGCCGGCCCTGCCGCAAACGGGCGTACCAGCGGAACTGGTGCAACGCCGGCCCGACATTCAGCGCGCCCTTTTTCAGGCGCGGGCCGCGGACCAACGGGTCGCAGCGGCCATTGCCAACCGCTTTCCTCGCCTCAGCTTGTCCGCCCGGGCCGATTCCTCCTCGGAAAAAGTGGCTGATCTCTTTCGCGACTGGCTGGCCACCATCAGCGCCAACCTGCTGGGTCCCCTGTTTGACGGCGGTCGGCGCAAGTCGGAGGTGGCGCGTACGCGCGCGCTTCTTTCCGAACGCCTGAATCTCTTCGAACAGATTGTGCTGGAGTCCCTGGGCGAGGTGGAAGACGCCCTTGTACGCGAGAAATATCAACGTGAATACATTGCCAGCCTCCAACAGCAACTGGCGCTCGCCCAACAGGTCATCGACAGGGTTCGTGATCGCTACAGCAAGGGCGTGGACGATTACCTCCGGATTTTAGATGCCTTACAGTCCCACCAGACCCTGGAACGCAATCTCCTTTCCGCGCGCGGCGAGTGGATCGAAATCCGTATCCAACTATGCCGGGCCCTCGCGGGCGGTTGGGAAGCGGAATCCGGAGTCTCTGGAGCGGACGCCCATACAGCTCTCGATCCGGACGGCGAATCTCCCACGGATTCCGGAAAAGAAACCCGCATTCCAGCCCCCAACATTTCCAATCAGCAGGAGCGCCTCCCTTGAATCGAATATCCTCTTTCTTTGTAAAGTTCCTTTTGCCTTTACTGATCCTCGCGGTGGGTGGTTTTACCGCTCATGCGCTTTTAAATTCGGGCCAAAAGGCGGGCCGCAAACAGGTGGAGCGCAACGCGGTATTGGTTGAGATACAAAAAATCCAGTTTGGGCCACGGGAAACCCGCCTGGATGCGATGGGCGTGGTTCGCGCGGCGCGCGAGACGGAGTTACGACCCCGGGTAAGTGGCGAAGTCATCGAAATCAGCCCGGAACTGGTGCCGGGCGGGCGTTTGATGGCGGGGTCGATGGTTGCCCGTATCGATCCCACGGATTACCGGCTCGCGCTGCATCAAAAAGAAACGGAACTGGCCCAAGCCCAAAGCGCCCTGCAGTTGGAGTTGGGCCAGCAGGCCATCGCGGTGGAAGAGCTCAAGCTGTTGGAGAGCGAGCTCTCGCGGGAAGAACGCGAATTGGTATTGCGCAAACCTCAACTGCAATCCGCGCAAGCCTCCCTTCGCGCGGCGGAGGTAGCCGTGGAAAGGGCGCGCCTCGACTTGGAGCGAACGGAGATCCGAGCGCCTTTCAATGCGGTGGTGAAGAGTTTTCATGTCAACCAGGGGGCTCAGGTGACCAGCGCTTCCACGCTGGCGGTAATCGTGGGAACCGATGCCTACTGGGTGGAGGCGCTGGTGCCGGTAAACCAGTTGGCGTGGGTGCTCGTGCCGCAAGCCAGCGGAGAACCGGGCGCCGCGGCGCGCGTGTACCTGAAGCCGGATCCGGGAGCGGCCGCCTATCGAGAGGGCCGCGTGATCCGGCTGGCGACCGACCTGGAGGAACGGGGGCGCATGGCGCGCCTCCTGATCGAGGTGCGCGATCCGCTGTCCTTGAAAGCGGGAAACGAGGGAAAATCCCCGCTGATCATCGGAACCTATACCCGGGTGGAAATCGAAGGCCTTCCCCTTGATGAGGCGGCG
Organism: Acanthopleuribacteraceae bacterium; assembly: GCA_041940685.1. GTDB lineage: Bacteria > Acidobacteriota > Holophagae > Acanthopleuribacterales > Acanthopleuribacteraceae > JBGTRP01. The sequence continues at coordinate 23,495 of JBGTRP010000003.1, read as the reverse complement.
GTTGTGGATCGGGATGTGTTGCGAAACGGAAACCGTTTGTACGTCATGAACGCCGAGGACCAACTGGAGATTCGTGAGGTAGAAATCGCTTTCCGAGACCGTGAAACGGTGCTGGTGACAGCGGGTATTGCACATGGCGAGCGCCTGGTGCTGACGGACCTGACAGCGCCCGTGCCCGGGATGCCCCTGCGGGTAGAGGCAACGGGCGGGCAAGGCGGTGACCATGATCAGGGTCTGAACATGGGAACAGGCGAGGGGAGCGGGCTATGAAGGGGAAACACCCAATACTACCGGCCGATAAGCTTACCGGACCGGTTGCGTGGATGGTTCACAACCGGGTGACGCCCAATATCCTCATGTTCGTCTTCCTGGTGGGCGGGCTTTTTATGGCAACCCGCATCAAGCAGGAAGTCTTTCCGGAGTTCGAGTTGGATGTGGTGACCGTCCGTGTGCCCTACCCCGGTTCCAGCCCCGAGGAAGTGGAGCAGGGAATTGTATTGGCCATCGAGGAGGCCGTGCGCGGAATCGAGGGCGTCAAGGAAATACTGGGAACCGCGGCCGAGGGTTCCGGCGCCGTGCGAGTCGAGTTGCAGGAAGGCGCCAACGGGCAGAAGGCCTATCAAGAGATTCAACAACAGGTCGACCGCATCATCACCTTTCCCGAGGAAGCGGAGAAACCGCGGGTAACCCTCGTGGCCCGGCGCCGCGAGGTCTTGAATGTTCAAATCTACGGCGAGGCGGACGAGTGGTCCCTGCGCGAGTTGGCGGAACATGTGCGCGACCGGCTCTTACAGGACCCGCGCATTACCCAGGTCGAGTTGGAAGGAGCGCGTCCATTTGAGGTTCATATCGAGGTGTCCGCGGAGAACCTGCGCGCCTATGGCCTCACCCTGGAGGAGATTGCCCGGAAAATTGACGCGACCTCGGTCGAGGTTCCCGGGGGCGGGCTCAAAACCGAGGGCGGCGAGGTGTTGTTGCGCTTCAACGAGCGGCGCAATTGGGCGCGCGAGTTCGCTGAAATTCCGATCGTCACCACCCCGGAGGGCGTGGTCCTCTACCTGGAAGATATTGCCCGGGTGATCGACGGTTTTGAAGATTCCGACCAGGTCGCCAGCTACAACGGGCGCCGGGCAATCGGGGTCGCGATCTACCGGGTGGGCGAACAAACGCCGATCGGGATCTCGGATGCGGTTCACGAGGCCATGGAGGAAATCGCCGCGGACCTTCCGCCCGGGGTGGACTACGCCATTAACCGGGACCGCAGTAAGATCTACCGACAGCGCTTGGAGCTATTGCTGAAGAACGCGTTTCTGGGTCTGCTTCTGGTTCTGGTGGTGCTGGGTCTGTTCCTGGAATTCAAGCTCGCCTTTTGGGTCACCATGGGGATCCCCATTTCCTTTTTGGGCGGCATTCTTTTCCTGCCGGGTATGGATGTGACCATCAACATGATCTCCATGTTTGCCTTCATCCTGGCTCTGGGCATCGTGGTCGATGACGCCATCGTGGCGGGGGAGAACATCTACGAGTATCGGCAGAAGGGGATGAACCCCGTGGAGGCCGCCATCCGTGGCGCGCGCGATGTCATGTTGCCCATCAGCTTCAGCATTATTACCAACATCATTGCCTTTATGCCGCTGCTGTTCGTGCCGGGCACCATGGGCAAAATTTGGGGCGTCATCCCATTGGTGGTCATGGTCGTTTTCGTCATTTCCTGGGTGGAGGCCCTGTTCATTCTGCCCGTTCATCTGGCTCATCCCGGCGCACATCGCAACCCGGTTTCCGCCTTCCTCCATCGCCAGCAACAACGGTTCAGCCGCTTTTTCCAAAAATTGGTAACCCGCTATTACGGCCCCTTCCTGGACTTCTGCATTCGCAACCGCTACCTGACCGTATGCACGGGAATTGCCATTTTGTTGATCGTGTTCGGTTATGTGCTCAGTGGCCGCATGGGATTGATTTTGATGCCCAAGGTCGAATCCGACCGAGCGGTCGTCACCGCGAGACTGCCCTATGGCAGCGCCTTTTCCAAGGTCGCGGGGGTGCGGGACCGTTTGGTGGCCGAGGCCGACGCGGTGGCGGGCGAAAATGGGGGAACGGGCCTGGTGGAAGGGATTTATGCCGAGATCGAGGAGAACAACATCGAGGTGACCGTCTATTTGACCGATCCAGATGTCCGTCCCATCAGCACGGCGGCGTTTACCCATCTTTGGCGCGAAAAGGTGGGCGCCCTGCCCGGCCTTCAATCGCTGCGGTTCGAATCGGATCGGGGCGGGCCGGGCCGTGGTCCCTCCATCACCATGGAGCTCAGCCATCGCGATATCGAGGTGCTCGATCGCGCCAGCACGGACCTGGCCAATACCCTGATCGAGTTCGCCGACGTCAAGGATATCGACGATGGTTATGACCCGGGCAAGCAGCAATTGGATTTTCAACTCAAGCCCGAAGGACGCGGCCTGGGTTTGACTTCCCAGGCGGTTGCCCGCCAGATGCGCGCCGCGTTTTACGGGGCGGAGGCCTTGCGCCAGCAGCGCGGCCGCAACGAGGTCAAGGTCAAGGTGCGCCTTCCAGAGGACCGTCGGCTTAGTGAGTACGAGATTGAACAAATGCTGATCCGTACGCCATCGGGCAGGGATGTGCCCCTGATGCAGATCGCGGAGGTGACCAGGGCGCGCGCCTACACGAGCATTACCCGCCGAGATGGGCGGCGCACCGTGAACGTCACCGCCAACGTGGAGCCCATCGATCGCACCCAACAGGTGCTGGACACGCTCAAGGCCGAATACCTGCCCCGCCTGGTCGCCGATTATCCTGGCTTGAGCTACCGCTTCGAGGGCCGCCAGGCGGATCTCAAGGATGCGCTCAACAGCCTGGTCTATGGGCTCGCGCTTGCCATGATCATCATCTTCGTGTTGCTGGCGGTTCCGTTCAGAAGTTATGTGCAACCGGCAATCGTCATGATGGCGATTCCATTCGGCATTGTCGGCGCGGTTCTTGGCCATCTGATCATGGGCTACAGCATGAGCATCATCAGCCTTCAGGGGATCGTGGCGCTTTCCGGCGTGGTGGTTAACGGTTCGCTGATTATGATCGATTATGCAAACCGTCGCCGTCGGGAGGGTCATTCAGCCTTTGAGGCCATCCACATGGCCGGCTTGAGACGTTTCCGGCCAATCCTGCTCACCACCCTGACCACCTTCGGCGGGCTGACGCCCATGATCTTTGAGACCTCGCGTCAGGCGCGGTTCATGATTCCCATGGCGATTTCCCTGGGTTATGGCATCCTTTTCGCCACGGTGATCACCCTGCTGCTGGTGCCCTGCCTCTATTTGGTAATTGAGGATCTGGTGAATGTTTTCAAATCCGCATTCTCTACCAGCGAAACACCGGCGCCCGCGGTATCCGCCGAATAGGTGGAACATGCCAAAACTCAAACGATGTCGAATGGAGTGAGTTGCCCCCGAAATTGTTGGCGGCGCCGTCGGTTGGTGGATCTGAATGGCCGGAAGAAACAGTTGATCGATTCGAAGGCATAAAGCTGCAATTTATCGTTTTCATCAACTCCCGCCGATACCTTTGCTGGTTTTGGGTCTTATTGTTGAGGTACTTCACATGATGTTGGCGGGTGCCAGATCATAACGACTAGATTTGGCTAATGTCTTGATGGCAATCCGCTCGAATGGACACTGGCGGAAGGTTTCCAATTGAGTGAAAACATTGCTGAAAGAATCGTCGACCGCTCTCTTATTTTTTAGCCGACTTTTATGCGAAATCATCACCATCAACCCTTCACGGGTATAATGCCGTAACCCTAGCGGGGTAAGGCAGGTATGCAAGGCATTATGGAAAATTGCCCGGTCAAAGAGCCAGGCGTTCATGTTCTGCCTCCGCCCCTCCAGGAAGAGCTTAAGCAGGAGGCGTCCGACCATGAAGAAAAGCCGTTTGATGGTTGTCTTTGGGAGCCTGCTCCTCTTCGCCACGGCGATGTTTCATTCCACGGGAATCCGCGATGTCAGCCGTGCGGTCGCGGACACCGATTGGCCCCAATGGCTTTCCCAGGGCTACAAAGCCGTGTGGCTCAGCATGAGCGCTCATTGGGTCATTCTGGGCGTCCTGGCCGTGACCCTGACCTGGAGAAGCGCCGCCGTGGGTCGGTTGGCGCTTGGGTTTTGTATAAGTCTGTTGGCCGTTGATATTGGACTCATGCTTACCTTCGTGGGCCCTTTCTTGGGGGAGCTCATGCTTGCGGCCGTGATCTTAGCCTACGGGATTGCGATGGTTGGTTTACGGTCCGAGAGCCAACAGCAGAATGCTTCCTAGATCAAATACATGCCTGGTGCTTCTAAGTTTGAGTTTGCGGATTGGCAACGCCGAATGGAGTAAGCGTCTCCTGCGCAATTTGGGCCGGCAAATGCCGCAAATCTCAAAGAGAAGTAGATTGGCCATCGCCGGCGCGTCCGCGGTCAGCTTTTCTTTGAGAGTGGCTCGATAGACCCCTTGCGAGCGATGAAGTACGCGCGGTCCAATTGGTCCGGATCCGGGATGGGAATGGCGAACTTCAATTCGGCCGAAATGTAGACATGGCTGAATCCAATGTCGAGCAAGGCCTGTTTCACGTCGGTTAATTTGAAGATCGTGTGAATGACCGACTCTTCATAGCGCTCGTAAAGGCCGTTTTCTACCATTTCAAAGCCAGCATAGTTGACGTAGACCTTGCCGTTTTCGCCGTCGTAGAGCGAGCGATTCAGCACAACGGAATCGGGAAAGGATTTGAAGTTGACGCCGTCGTAGCGTCGCAGACAATCGGGCGTCACCAAGTCAAATACGAACATGCTTCTCTCGGTCATGGTGCTGAAAACAGATTGAAAACAGGACTTCAATGCCTCCTGGTCCGGCAACAGGTTGAGCGCATCGTAAGTGGAAAAAACCAGGTCGTAACGCTCATCCGTTTCAAAACTGGCTGCATCCGCCTGAAAAAAACGAGCCTGACCCGACTCAATGAAATCGGAATTTTTTTCACGCGCTAGGTTGAGCATCGCTTCAGAGAGGTCGCTACAGGTTACCCGGTAACCCCGTTGGAGGAAGTAGTGCGCCAAGTGACCCGTGCCACAACACAAATCCAGGATCTTGCTCTCTTTTCCGAATTCGTTGGTTTGGCAATAAGCCAGCAAATCGGGGCCCAGCTTTTTCGCATAACTGACTAGCTTCTTATTGTAGAATTTGGCAAATCCGCTGCCGTAACCCTGCATGGTTGCACCTCATTCATTCTTTTCAACAACACACGCCACGACCGTTCTCTTGGGGTAAATTCCACTCTCTAACCGCTATTTAACGGCCGTCAACGAAACCTCGCTTAGCAAACCGTTCGCCAGGTTAACCATAGGTTTGTCGACCAAAAGGATCGGGAATCCCGCTGGCGCGTAGGGCCCCGGCCGACTGGCCACGGATTCAAAAAACCGGCGCCGTTCCGAGGAGAACCCTTAGTATAGCCGCCAGCGAACTGCAAAACCACATCTTCCCCGCCAAAGACGAGGTTACCCGCCGAACCCGTGCGAGGCGCCTCAAACCTGGCACAAGAGTTGCCCTTTTGCGGGGGTACAAAACAAGGGGAGGTGCTACTTGTTCAAACATGTTTTGGTGCCCGTTGACTTTGCCGAAAATAACCGATCCAGTATCGATCACGGGTCCCGGCTTACCGATCCAGAGGGTGTGCTGACCCTGCTGCATATCATTGAGGAGATCGAAAACCTGGATGAAAGAGAGGGTCAGGAGTTTTACAACAAGCTTAAGGCCATGGCCAAGGATAAGATGGCGACTTGGTTGGAGTATGCCAAAAAAACGGGCAAGACCAGCCGCGCAAAGATACTCATCGGGAAAAGGGTCGTGTCGATCGTGACCTATGCCGCCCAACATGATGTGGACCTGATCGTTGCGGGTTCCCACCGTCTCGATTGGCGTGAGCCGCTCAAGGGTTTCAGCACGGTCAGCCACCAATTGGCAGTGGTGGCCCAGTGTCCGGTCATGCTGGTGAAATAAGGCGGATACCCGGCAGCCAAATGAATTGCTCAAATCGGGTAAGCTTCCGCTTTTGGAGGAAAAATCCCCAAGATTGCCCTCGGAAAAAGCTCAATCACCATTGGCCCTTGGGCAGACGGAAATCGTCGCGCCTCCTCTACCGCTCGGCACCGATTCGGCTTTCGCCGCGGATACCGCTATGAGCATTGGCGCGGGCAAGGAAGCCCAACTCGGCGGCGGCGGAGTGTGACCGGCCAGCGAGAACTCTACTACGCCGGCCGCGCCAGCACCGTCTACCAGGGGCGCCTCAAGTTTCGCTGCCTCTCTGCGGCCCAACAGCGCGGGCTGGGCAAAACCATCCAGCGGGATGTGGAGTACTCCACCCTCAACGCTAACGAAAAAGCGGAAAAAGCGGCGCTCGACGTGTATTATGAACTGAAACGCATAATCGATGATAATAGCCGTTAAGGCGTGGGCGCTCGCGTCGTTTCCTTCTCCCAGCTTCGGACCTTTAGAATTCCGTTGAAAAAGACATCCAAAATGTCCTCGGCCTGTTGCTGAAGCGAGTGAGCATCGCCACTGAAGAAGTTGGTGAACATCGTTCCGTAGAGCAGGTTGCTGATGATATCGAACATGCGTTCCACGGGAATATCGCGGGCAATATCCTTGAGGACAAGGTTGCGAAAGGCCTCGTGCCATTTGTCCCGGCGGGTTTCGCAGTACAGGAAGTAGGAGTGTTTCTCTCTGTCGCGAAACTCTGCCCGCTCCTGGATCAGCAACTCAACGACCTCCGGGTAATTCTCAAAATATCCCAAATAGGCGTGGACCACGTTGGCGATGCGCTGCAGCGGATCGGTGGACTTATCCGCCTCCCGAGCCAGGGTTTCCAAAAAAAGTTTCATGGCGCGGTCGACCGAGCCAAAAAATAATTCTCGCTTGCTGGGAAAATAGCGGTAAACCGTGCCTTTCCCCACGCCTAGCACATCCGCGATCGCCTGCACGTCGGTATTGCGGTACCCCCGTTCCGCGAATATTCGGGCAGCGGTGACGAGAATCTCCTCTTTTCTGCGTTCGATTAAGGCCTGATCTTGAGGCCTGCCCACCCTTCTAACTGCCTTGGCCATATTCATGTTCCCCGCGTTCCGATTCAATTGCCCAAAGCCGAGGGGGGAGATCCTGGAACCGTTGGGAAAAGAAACCCGCATCGCATTTTTTTGCTCAAGGCGCGTAGCAATGCCGCTTCATTCTCGTGAGCTTTTGTTCTCAGCGCCTTGCATTGGCTCATCATACCATTCGCAAAGCCTTGGCACAAACCAAGTGCGCCTTTTGCGAACGTCGCGGCTCTGGAACATTTGCGTGAACTTTCCTATTCCTCGAAATTCCTGCCTGGGGTACACTTAACTTTTTTCATTCCTGGCCGGCTTCGCGGCTTGGATGCCGTTTCACCCAGTTCTGCCAACCAAATGCGGATAGGCTTCTCTCGGATCGCCTTAGATTTACCGGCGAGTTTGTCTCAGGGGAGAAACGGCGGTGGACGGGAGCTTGACTTGATCTGGGTAATTCTCGAATGGATACGCTACATCTTGGGCGGTGGGCTGCTGGCATTGGCCTTGATCCCCGCCTTACTGCTTGGGTCATGGAGCGTTTCCGCGCTCTTTTTCAAGCAATCGGAGCGAAATTCACCTCCACGGAAACTCGATGCGGATGGGATAGGCGACTTCTCCAATAGCGGCTGGAAGCAACCCCGCATCGCCGTGGTGATCCCGGCTCATAACGAGGAACTCTTGATCGGCGATACCCTGAGGGGCGTGCTGAAACTAAATTACGATCCGAGCGATTATGGCGTGGTTGTCGTTGCTGACAACTGCACGGACGCCACCGCGTCGGAGGCGCGGGCTCTCGGTGCGCGCGTCATCGAGAGGAGCGATAATCCGGGAAAAGGGCAGGCGCTCCATCAGGCATTCGAAATCTTGGAGCGGGAACCATGGGACGCCTATCTGGTGATGGACGCGGATTCCCGCTTACATTCGGACGCGCTTTTGGCCTTAAGCCGGGTTTTGAATCGCGGCGCCGAAGTCGTGCAGCTATTCTATGGCGTATTGAATCCAGCGGGCTCGATCCGAACCGCGGCCATGGAATTGGCCTTTGCCTCTTTCAATGGCTTGCGCGCGCGCGGCAAGGCGGCATGGGGTTGGTCCTGCGGCATATTCGGCAACGGTTTCTGCATCAGGCCGGAGGTGCTGAACAGGGTCCCACACGGCGCCTATTCCATTGTAGAGGATCTTGAATACCACCTGAAGCTGCTTCAAAATGGTTATCGGGTTCACTTCTTGGATTCGGTTTGGGTCAAGGCCCAGATGCCGGAAACTAGAAAAGACGCTGCCTCGCAAAGGGTCCGCTGGGAGCGCGGTAGGTTGCGCCTCATCCGCACACGACTTCCTGGGCTCCTAAAAAATTTGGTCAGGGGCCGGCCCTTTGCTCTTCAGTCATTCCTGGATGTGGCGATGCCGCCAGCGAGTCTCATCGTTCTAGCCTCTCTTGCCGCTTTTGTCATTGGCCCATGGCCCATGCGCATAGCTTCCTTGCTAGCCTTGCTCCTGATCGCCTTTCATTATTTGCTGGCAACCGCGTTCTACGGCAACTTTGCGCGCACTGCTCGCGTTTTGGCTTATCTTCCCTGGTACATCGTCTGGAAAACGATTACCTTGCTGGTGAGTATTTTTCGCCAGCGCAATCTGCCCTGGGTTCGCACGCGCCGCCTTCCCCCCGGACCGGGCCGGGAACCGGTCTCCAAACAGCGCCCGGGAGCGGGATCATGACCGACCGGGTTTCCGCCATTATCGTCAATTACCGGGCTCGCGATTACCTGGAAAAATGTTTGGAAGCCCTGCTCGCCTCACGGTTTCATGGGGACCTGGAAATTCTGGTCATCAACAACAGCCCCGAGGACGGCGCCAGCAGGCTGCTCGCACCGCGATTCCCCAAGGTTTCTTTCATTGATGCCGAAACCAACTTAGGTTTTGGGCCCGCCAATAACCTGGGTTTTTCCAGGGCGCGGGGGGAGTACTTCCTGTTGGTGAACCCGGACGCATTCGCACCTCCCGACGGCATTCAGAAAGCCGTCGATTACCTTCGTCAACACCCCCGGGTTGGCATGGTCGGTGCGGAGTTTGTATCAACCGAGGGTGTTCACCAGCCATCGGCGCGCATGTTCCCCACGGTTCTCGACAAATTCTTCATGCTCTCGGGCCTGGCCGCAAAATACCCCAACAGCCGCCTTTTCGGCCGTATGGACAGCACTTGGTGGGATCATTCCCATGCGCGCCGCGTGGACTGGGTGGTGGGCGCCTTCCTGTTGGTAAGATCTGAACTCATACGCGCATTGAAAGGCTTCGATCCGCGATTCTTCCTGTATTTCGAGGAGTTGGAGCTATGCCGCAGGATCAGAAAAAGTGGCTTCGAGGTGCATTACCAGCCTGATATCGTGGTGCGGCACGTGGGCGGCGTCAGTAGTTTGGATGACGAGGGCGCCAACCGAGACGGCAAACAGCTCACGCTTTTGCGGCTCTTTTCCGAGGCGCTCTATTATGGCAAGTACTACGGTCGCATGGGTCCTCTGGTCATGCTGGGTTTGGAGTGGTTATGGTACCGCCTTCGCTTAATGAAATATGGATTTGCGCGCGATGAGACCGGCCGAGAGCAGGCTCGCGGCTTTCGCCTTCACCTGCGTCATATCCGCACCGCATTGCGGGTTACCCGGTTGGGTCGGGAGGCGCCTCCCGCCCCCTGGCGACCGGACCTAGCCGCGTATGAACAAGGAGACCGCCCTTCATGACCACCCAACCCAAAAAATTGGCCTATCTTTGCAGCCAATACCCGGCCGTTTCGCATACATTCATCAACCGCGAGATCGAGAGTCTTTGCGAACAGGGATTCCAAATCGAACCCATTTCCATGCGTCCCGGCGAAGTATTGCCCGGGGCGACCGACTTCGAACAAAAGCAGCTCGCCGCCACTTGGTGCCTTCATCGCCAGCCTTTGCGCATCAAAATTGGTTCCCAAATCGGGCAGTGGTTGCGGCATCCGATCGGCTACGCGCGCGGATTGCTCTACGCCCTTGCGCTGCAACGCGGCCGGCCCAAAGAAACCCTGTGGGCCTTGTTCCATTTCCTGGAAGCGGCCATGTTGGCCCGTCGGATGCGTGAGCGCGGATTGCGACATGTCCATGTGCATTTCGCCGGATCCGAGGCGGCTATCGCACTCTACGCGCACAGGGCGTTCGGCATCGATTACAGCTTTACGCTCCACGGTCCCGATGTGTTTTACAACATTGACCTGGGCAGGCTGACCGAGAAAATCCAGTGCGCCGCTTTCGTAATCTGCATCAGTCATTTCGCACGCGGCCAGGCCATTAGGCTCGTAGGCGCCGATTCTCTGCACAAATTGCACATCGTTCGTTGCGGCGTGGACCCTGAACGTTACCGCCCCGCGGATGCCGAAGAGGGTGAGAAGCTTCAGCCGTTCACCATCGTCTGTACGGGACGTCTGACCGCCACCAAGGGCCAGGCTCTACTGGTGATGGCCTGTGCCGCATTGCGCAAAAAAGAATACAAATTCCGCTGCGTATTGATTGGCGATGGCAATGAACTGGAGAGCCTGAGGGCCAAGGTAGGGGAGTTGGGTCTAGCCAATGTGGTTGAGTTGACGGGGGCCTTGCCTCAGGACGGCGTGTATGAGCACTTGCGAAACGCCGATGCCTTTGTATTGCCTTCATTTGCCGAGGGGGTGCCCGTCGTCTTGATGGAGGCCATGTCCATGGGCGTTCCGAGCATTTCCACTCGGGTAGGCGGCATTGCCGAATTGATCGAGGATGGCGTGAATGGATTCCTGTTGCACGCTGGCGATGTGGATGGCCTTGTAGATCGTTTAGAGGCCCTGATGGATCGCGGCGAAGATTTCGCGGAATTGCGCAAGCGGGCGCGGGAAACCATCCTCAATCATTACGATGTGCATCGCAACGCGCGAGAACTCGGCCGTATTTTTGAAAAAAGTCTGAAGCCCAAGTCTCAGAACTGACTTCGAATGGCGTCCAAGGTCCTTTGGGCGCTCGCACGCCAGGAATAATGCCGCAGGCGTTTTCTGCCGGCATCGATATGGTTTTGCCTGATGCCTTCATTGAGGATGAGGGTCTCGCATGCATGGGCAATCGCATCGGGTCGTGCGGGGTCAATGAAGAAACCTGCCTCGCCGGCTACTTCCCGGAACACGGGGATATCGGAGAGCACCAGTGGCAGATCGTGGGAGTAGGCCTCCAGAATGGGGATGCCGAAACCCTCATACCACGATGGGAACAGCAATAGTTCCGCGCTTCGGTATAAATATTCCAATTCCTGGTCATGCAGATAACCGGTGCAGATGACCCTACTTTCCAACCCCAAGTCCCGCATTTTTTGGCGGATCTTTGTTTTCTCCTTCCGCGGATCACCGGCCAGCACCAGTCGGGTAGATAACTTGGGATTCCGGCTCACAAAAATCGCGAAGCCTTCCAGCGCGTTCACCCAATTTTTGTTGGGCCTGCCTGGGTTGACCATCAGAAAAAAAGGAGCATCCACAAAACCGTCCGGTTTGCGAGGGGTAACTTCCCTGGGGACAGCGGCATTGGGCGCAACGATGACCCGCTCAGCCTCGAAGTCGAACAGCGCCACGACCTCTTTCTTCACCGATTCCGAAACCGTAAACAGGAGATTGGCCTTGCGCACGGCACGAAACATCGTTCGTTTCTGGCGCGCGGCCAACTCCGCGTCATAAAACTCCGGATGGAGGATCCAACCGCAATCATGAATGATAAAACCGGCGGGGCAGGGTAGCCAGGAGCGCAGGCGCGCAGTGGTAAACGAATAATAAAAGGAGGATTTACGGGAAAGTAGGTCCAATGGCGTCATCGCGGCATACCGCAGCCGACCCGTACGGTTGTGACGGGACACATTTTCCCGCAGCAGGATGGCATCCAGTTTGGCGTTACTTTCAAGGGTGTCGAAATGCAGTACAAAAGGCAAATCCGGCGCCAAAAGCGTCATCTCATTCAATACATGGTAGGCGTAAAAATGAATGCCGGACCAACCAAAGGTCGGAAGGATGCTACATTCAATGGAAAGGGTCATGGACAAAAATCCCGGAGGTGAGAATAGCGAACAAATGATGCCCTCTCGATTATCGTAGTCCCCAAAAAAGGAGAGGATGAACGCGGACATCAAGCGAACCAGTCATCAATTAGGCACAGTTACCCGTTAAAAGAGGGTGAAAGGCCAACCCGGTTTGTGAAAGGCCCAACCGTAACGACAACCCACCCATTATTTGAAAAAGCCAGGTCCAGGTCAATCCAAAAAACGGGTCCATGTAAGCCCGCGGGTCAGGGGTCCTCGTAATTGCTTGTGAGTTGCGGTGAAGCGCCAAAGAATGCGCCGATTCAGTGGTTGGGGGCCGCAACCTTCAGTTTGATTGAACCGTTCAAAATCTGTTGACACCACCCATACCATTTACTACAATCTCGCTCTGGTCATTGGAGGGGCATGGTTCCCATTCAGCAATGAACAGAAGTTCCGGTGTAGCTCAGTCGGTAGAGCAGGTGGCTGTTAACCACCCTGTCCGCGGTTCGAGTCCGTGCACCGGAGCCACGAGGGCCCTGGCTTGAGAGAGTCGGGGCCCTCTCCATTTTAGGGCCAAAAAAGCGCGTTCCGCGCGGGCAACAACCCGCCGAAAACCGCTGGTAGCCAACACTTTCAGAAAGTCACTCGCGACAATAAAGCACCCCAAAACCATCCGTCTCGAGGCCATGGGCAGTCCACCGCGAAAGGCGGAATTTGTCTCGAATTTCACCAAATTCAAGCTTTTTCTCTCAGTCTCTCGAGACTTTTAGAGACTAGTAAACAGGCTTGGGTCAACCCCACCAAACGACACGCCTCAACCCTCTGGTTAACACATGGACTGGCGGAAACCATTGGTAGGCAACGATTCCTTCAGTCTCTGTTTTTGAGACCTGGAATTCGGGGTCAAATTGACCCAAAAATTTTACAATTTTTTTTGTGCTAACGGGTTCCTGCCAATCCCACCTGGGGTCCAAGAGGCTAAGGCACTTGAGATTTTGGCCAGTCTCCTAATTAACACCCCAGGAGGACGTCTCCAAACGGCTGCTGCTGGCCTAAGGGCTATGGTGCGCCTGTATTTTTTTTCGATGGCGCTCATGGACATCTCGGCTGAGAGTGGTCACCGAGGTGGCTCTTTTTCTGAGAGTTGCGTTTTTCCGAGCCTGAAATTCGCTGTAATGATGGGCCGATAATGCATCATTTGCTTTCCTGGATTCGGAATCTCCGACTTTCTTTCCACAGATTGGCGGCTGGCTGTTTATAGTTCGGGGTGTTTCGATATCGGCTTGAAAAGAAACTCCCTTTTTTGAACAAATTAATTAAGGAATCTCTCGAAAGACTGGTGTTTTTGAGTGAATGCCATTAAGATTTGTTTCTCGTTCAATTGGAGATTTCCAGGATCATTGAACCCTTTTTCAAACGCCAGAGTGGTACTTTGTCTTGAACTATGGGAAAAACCCTGAAGGAATTATTCACGGATAAAGGTCAAGTTTACTGGTTGGACTTACTGGGTTACCAACAGTTCAAAAAAGCCCCATAGTTCCTCCCAAGAAACTCTAACAAGGACCCAAAACTTAGGTTTGGCGGTAATGCTACTGAGTGGGAATACTGTGTCAGCGTCACCAAATTTAGAGGGTTTTTGAGCCATTCCTCTATTCGGCTGCTACCGGCTTTGCAACGTGTTCGAAAAAGAACCATTTCTTTTGATATTGCGGCGGAAGTTCGAGGTCGAACTGTGACCTGGCTGGGCCTTTTGAGGTCAGTTTGGGGAAGCGGCGTTTTAGGTAGGGTTCCACGTGTTTCTTGAAACGGAACTTATCTGTTTTAGCCACAGCGTAGTAGATCTCCGGTCCCAAAGTATCATTTAGTTTGAAATCTAGCGTGTAAAATTCACTCTTTTCCACTTTTAACGGATCCAAGCCCTCTCCAAAGACGGGTTGAACACCCTTGCTATCTATACAAAACACGGTTACCCAACAAGGCCGGCCCACCTTGAAGCTGACAAATACATGGTCTCCGGTTCTCAGGGTCTCTCCAAGCTTGCCGTTGCGCCTGCCCGTATACGCATCGGCCACTTGGTACTGGAGCAATAAGGGAATGACGGCCTGGGCTTCGTCTACCACGGGAATGGAGAAGGGCAGCAACGCCTTGGCATAACGGTATCCCAGATCTCCAAAAAAATGGCACCGGGCCAAGCCCAGTAGAATTAGGAGAATCAGCAACCCAATCGATACGCGCAGTTTTAGTGAGCCCCTCGCCATGCCTGACCAGGCCCGTGCGAAAAGGCGTTTTTTGACATCATCCAGGCTTTCGGGTGTCTTATTAGATGTTTCCATGGCGTGGCCCCTAGTGCCTTCTGATAGCTATGGGAAAGGCTTCTTCCGGCGCGCCGTCTTTTTCCCAGAGATGGGGCAACTGGAGTTCCATCCGCTGGTTTTCTTTGGTGTATTGAGATACATTTTGGCGTACGTACTTAAATAGTTCCCCCAAATCTACATACTCAGGGTAGTTCTCGTCTTGGGCTTGTCCTTGGAGGCCCTGTATCAGGAAATGGGTAAATACTCCCTGTTCCCATTTGGGTTCTTCCCAGGAACGTTGTTTACCTGAGGCCGAAGTGAAAATGACGCGATTTTGCTGAATGTTGCCCACACGTCTTCCCAGGATATCTATATCTATGGGACCCTGGGTTTCACCCTTGGTGCCGAAGGGAATCGTACCGCTGTTACACGAATCGATAAAGGCCACTACATGCTCCGCCCGGGTGTCGTTAATCAGGTCCAGAAGAAGGCTGTAGGGATATCCCGCACGGGGGTTCTGGGGTTTGGCATCGTGGGTCAGCAGGTATACGTCCTGGGGACGTAGGGGGTGGGCTCGGGCGTGGCCCGAGAAGAAGATATAGATCAAGTCACGGCGATTGGCATAGGTCAATACCTGGGTCAACGTTTTGTCGAGTTCGGTGAAGGTTGCCTGTTCTTCTGTAAATGTATGGATCTTCCAATTGCCGCCGCTTAGGGACGGATCCTCCAGAAACTCGCGAAAGGCCATGGCGTCTTTGTGGGCATATCTCAAATCCATAAGGGCTCCCTTGGATTGAGACAAAAATTCATAATCCGAGATGCCTATGATAATGGCGTATTTTTTTCCGTAAGATCCCAGGGTGGTGGTTTGGGGCCGCTGCTGGCTTACTTGTACCGGTCCGGGGCCCTTTGCACCCTTTGGATACATGATGTCTTTCTTTAGCCAGTTGGATTTCAAAAGATTTTGGTCCATGGCCATCACCTCAAGCGTATTCCTCTGATACTCCAGGTTTAGCCAGATCCGTATTTTGCCATCCTTGGGAGGCGTCCCCGTCTGCTGAGGGATGCCGTTGAGTAGAACCACAATTTCCCCAAATTCGTGCCCTTCATAACCCAGTATCACCTCATATTCGGCGCGATCGGAGATAGGAGAAGGGTTTAGGTCACTAAGCAACGGGGGGAAATCCTGCCCTACCTGAATGGTAGGCGGCAACAGTGCTTCGCCAGCCAGGGCGCGCCGGATCATATCCGGTTTTTTGAATACATTGTCATACCGGCTAAAACTTGTAATACGATCACCCACCCGCCAGAAAACCATCTGGGATGCTTGGCTTGAAGCGTTGAAATAACCTTCAGGTGTCCAGGCAATCCAATCGCTTTTATCAAACGAGGTTAGGGATAAGGCCAATCTTTGCTTGGCAAGATTCCAAATACAAATTCTTGTGTCGGCCGTGGAGTAAAGCGCTTTTCCATCGGGAGAAAACACCACTTTCTCGATTGAAGAAGTATGGCCCCGAAAGGTGTTCAGGATTTTACCGGTGGCCGCATCCCAAAGTTTCACGGTCTTTTCTGGAGCCCAAGACCCGGAGGCCAGGTATTGGCCGTCGGGTGAAAAAGCGACCGAGTTAACCACTCTCGAATGGCCCCTCAGGGTACGCCGTTCACCGGTAACCCTGTTCCACAAAATAATGGTATGGTCCCAGTACCCGATGGCGAGGGTTTTGCCTTCGGGTGAAAGGGCAACCGCTTTCACAGAACTGGCAGGGTCTTTTTTGAAAATGTCGACCAGGGCGCCACTGTCCGCATCCCACAGCTCCACAACATTTTCCAACCAACCAAATGAAGCGAAGAATTTACCGTCTGCAGACATTGCAAACGCTTCGACTCTCTTAATCTTGCTTAGAAGGTTCTCTAGTTTTTGCAGGCGCTCACCGGTGACCACATCCCATCGCGTAACGGTACCCGACTTCTCCCCGGTGATAAGGGTTTTGCCGTCGGGTGAAAAGGCAAGCATGGCCAACCTACTATCCAGTTTTAGCAAATGCAGTTCGCTGTGGGAGGCTAAGTCCCACAACCTTACCTGCTCGCGGAAGCCATAGGCTAGGATCTCGCCGTTCGGCGAAAATGCTTTATGTTTGGCTCCGACATTTTTTCTTTTTATACTAGGCACAATACTACCCAATAGTTCTCCGGTGACCAAGTCCCACTGTAACAGGCCGGAAAGTAGAAAATTGCCATCGGGGGAAATGGAGATTTTCTGTTGCAGGTGTGGATGGTTTTGAAGCGAATGCCGTAGTTTTCCGGTAGTGGCTTCCCATAGCTTCACTTCCCTTTTTTTTGCAGTCGCAAGGTTCTTGCCGTCGGAAGAAAACCTCACCGAAGAAAAGATCTGGTTCTCAAAAGAGTTGTACAACTCACCCGTGGCCACATTCCAAAGTTTGAGCGGATGTTTTGCGCCGAACGTGGCCAAGTGCTTACCGTCGGCAGAAAAATCGACATACGGAACCTCTACCTGAATGGCGTATACTAATGTGCCGGTAGCAACTTCCCATAATTTGACCTCCTTTTTATTGACTGTGGCCAGGATTTTGCCATCGGGAGAAAGGGCCTCATATTCAACCCTATCATTAAGCGTATGTAGTAGTGTCCCGGTGGCGGCATCCCACAACTTCACGAACTCGTGTCTCTTGGTGGTGATGAGAATGGTGCCATCGGGGGAAAAAACTGCTCTTCCCCCCTGGTCTTCCAGGGTATAGCGAGGCTTTCCGGTTGCTGTATCCCACAACCATACGTCATCGCCGAATTGAGTGGCTAATGCCAGGGTTTTACTATCGGGAGAGAAGGTAAGGGTACCGAATTTTGGAATGTCGCCTTTTATTGTGCGTAGATGTTTGTAGGTTGCAGTATCCCAGAGCTTTAGATGGTTTTTAACGAGGCCGACCTCAACGACGGTTGCGAGGATCTTGCCATTTGGGGAAAAATCGGCCAGATAGGCGTGCTTGGCAAGGCTTTTGCGGATTTTTTTGGGTTCGCCGGTTGTGGTATCCCACAATCGGGTCTCATTAGCGCTTAGGACAACAAGCGTTCTTCTGTTGGGAGAAAAAATTAATTTTTCGATTCTATTGGCTTTACCATATCCTCCAAACGAATGCAGCATTTTGCCGGTTGCTACATCCCACAATTTCACACTTCCCAGGCCGGAAGTGGCCAGGGTTTTGCCGTCGGGAGAGAATTCAATGGAATTGACCCAATTGATATGACCTTTCTGAATCAGGACTTGGGGAGAGGAATCCTGTTGTGTCGATTTGAAATACAGGGCCACGACTACCAGCATCAGTGCTGTTAAAAATAATGCGGGGAGTGCGAGCGCCTTAAACGGGGATAAACGTTTTTCTTTCGAAGTTTCAGGAGCTGTCTTCTTCATAAATGGGTCAAGACGTTGAATATGTTCAACAGATTCCTTGCGATAATCCTGCCAGGTGAATTTTCTTGAAACTCGGCTAGCCGACCATGTGGCATACTTCCGAACATTTGTCCAAATTTTCAGAACAGGGTTTTCGGCCTAAACCGAGGTTTGAGGGGTGGGAGCTTCAGACACTTACAACCGCAGGATACTCCATTACCGTTCGATTTGAGGCGCCGAATGGGTATCCGGCATGCTTCGACAGGCTGGGAAGATCCCACTAGAACTATAGCATGGGTGGTGAAGGACGGAGCTTGGTCCGGTTATTTCGATTACTGTCGCGCACCACTGCACTGCGATTTGACAATGCGTTTAATTTCCAATCTAAAGGAAGGTGCTTCCTGAGAAAATCCGAGACTCCGCCCCACCCCTTATAGTTTTTCCATTATTAAGAATTTGAATTCTTGAATGCTGTTGCGCCTTGACGCTACTTGATTTCATAGCCTCTCGCCGGTCGTTCAGTTGACCCCCTCGGGTTGCGACTAGCCCCACCGCCGCGCGGTGGGCGAAGGGGAGGCGGAGGGGTTTCTTAAATTAGCTAGTCTTGATTCTGCCTAGTATTAAAGTGATCGGCGGACTTCGCCATCAATACGCAGCGAAACCCGAGGAGGTCGAAACGGTTGCCGGCAAGGTTCCAGTCACGGTAAGTAGCCCGTAAGATACCAGCGCCGTCGTACCAGGAGCCGCCGCGCACCACGCATGCGGTACTGAATTTATCGACAATTGGGTCTTTCACGTCGGGCTTTCGTTCTTGGGAGGCCTTCTCATCCCATGGGTCCTGACACCACTCCCAGACGTTGCCTGCCAGGTCAAGGATGGCTTGTGGTGTGGACCCTGCCGGGTACGATCCCACGGCGGTTGTAGTTCCCACTTTTCTCCCAAAGTTGGCCCTTGTTTTATCTGGATACTCCGTTCCCCACGGGTATTCCCTACCTTCCGGCCCCCTCGCTGCGTACTCCCACTGGACCTCCGTTGGCAGGACCACTTGCATCCCTTCCTCCCACCAATCCAGCTTGGCTTGCTCCAAGTAATGAGTCAACCAGCGGCAATAGGCGCGCGCCTCATACCAACTCACACCTACAACAGGTTGATCCCAGTTGCCATAATTTTCACTTCGCAAGTACTCGGGTTCTTTTTCTGATCGATTTTCTTTCGTATCCCACCATTTCGAGTGCAAATAACCGCCCGTCTCCATGAACTCCCTGAAAACCGCATTCGTTACAGGTACCCGGCCTATCCAAAACCCATATGTGATTGTAACGGGCTGAGCCAGTTCCTGAGAATCACGAGAACTTTGACCATTCCCCATCAAAAAGGTGCCGGGCTCCAACCACACCCAATAATCCCTATCTTCGGGTGTTGGAATCTTATCCAACTTGCTCTGGATTTTCTGTAGTTGAGGCCTTAATGGTTTTTTTGGAGGATCGGGTTTGGGAATACTGGATTTCCATTCGGAATCTTCTATGGAAACTGCCAAAGCCTCGCAAAACGCCCCAACGGTAGGGTAGCGGTCGGTTACTTCCCACGCGGTGCCCTTTATTAGGACACCCTTCGTGGCTTTGGGGATTTTCAATCCCTTTATAAACCTGCTTGGATCGCGAAATATAACAGGTGGCAAGTCCCTGCCATATAACCCGAAGACAGTCGTCATCGCCAAGCCATAGACATCCACCTCTTGCTTGGCTGTTTTTGCCTGCATCATCAACTCCGGGGCTGCAAATACAAAGGAACCCATCGCACCTGTCCTGGTTCCGCCCGTGGTCTCCTCCGCTTTCACCAGGTCGAAATCTGTGAGTTTCACGGTTCCATCATCACTAACCAAAATATTTGAGGGCTTTACATCTCGGTGGATAACCTTTTCTTTATGGGCATAGGAAATCCCAGCACCGACAGCACATACAATTCGCACAACTTCCTCAACAGTTAATGAACCCAAGGTTCGCACACGCCGATGAAGGTCCATTCCAGCCACGAATTCCATAACAAGATAGTAAAACCCTTCGCCCTCTCCCTCGGATTCAATTACAGAAACAATGTTTGGATGCCTCAGCTTGGCCATTTGCCTGGCGCCGCGAAAGAAGCGCTGCTTCTTCTGTTTTCCCTGGGCATATTGTCCATGCAAGACCTTCAATGCAACTAATTCATCTCGGGTGAAGTCATAGGCCTTCCAAACTGTGGCAAAACCACCACTCCCTATCATGTCCAAAAGGCGAAATCGTTCCTTGCCCAGGAAGTCGCCCGCCTTTAGGGTTGCTCCATCTCGAAGCTTACGTTTTAGATTTAGAATTTCAGAATTTACCTCGGAAAGGTCAGATCCGGCCGCTGTTAAGTCAGCTTTTCGGAGCCTAGCCGAATTTAATTTTTCTCCAATGTCTTTTACTAAAGGTGAAATGTAATTAGGGGTCAAAGTATTTTGAGGCTTCTTTCCGGTTATTCCCCAAATCAAGCGGTTCAAATTAGGCCCGGTCAATCCGCCTCGAAAATCTACCCAAGTGAGTTCTTCAAGGAAGGGTGGAAGCTCAGGAGAATCAGGTGCCGAGGGCAATAGCACGGGAATGACTGGCAGGTTTCGCTTTACAAATTGGGACAGGCAGATGCGCATTTCCGGCCTATGCCAAGGACCAAATCCTGAAGGACCTACGAATACAGCAGCACTATTTGTGGTTTGAAGGGCGGATTCCAGATCTTCCTGAAAAAGGCGTCCAGGAACCAATTCCCACTCGTCCATCCAGACTCGGAGTCCGTGTTGTTTCAGTAATCGGCCAACTCTCCTAACGATCTCTCGGTCCTGTGAATTAAAGCTGAGGAAGACATCGAAGGCTTGTGCGGTTTGTTCATTTTCTGCCATGCGGTGAATGCTCGGGTTGTTGCCAGATTCTAAGACTTTCTATTTTTAACCCGAACCCTTGGGTTTCCGCAAAGGGGAATTGTGAGTCGACGGGAAATACCGACTTGCCCTGTTGGATAGTCTTAGCCGTTCAGTTGACCCCCTCGGGTTGCGACTAGCCCCACCGCCGCGCGGTGGGCGAAGGGGAGGCTTCTTAAAATGTACGCAAACCTCTGGACAACTACCAAAAGTTAACCCTGATGTTTAAATAGGCGGCGGAGGCTTGTGGTCCATATCATTAGGAGAATCAGGCCCAGATTCCCCCACTTCGCCTAATCCAGGTCGTGCAATATGTTCGGCAAAAACAACTTGGTAATTTATTCCCCTCCGGTCTTTTTTGCCGCTGATAACTCCATTTTCGGTATAGAATAATTTATTTTTTCCCCAAAAATTGTTCACCAAACCATCATCCAAAATTGGAATATTTCCAACTATATTATAAGGCCAGGCTCCATACGTTGAATGCCTTGTAGCCTCTACTTTCAAGAATTTCCTGCTAAGAGTCACTTTTATGTAAGAAATTTCACGTTTTGAGCCAAGATCCACACGAAAAGTATTGTCCCCTTGCCAGAGTCTAAAGACCAAATCATTGCTTGGGTACTGTACGGTCCCAGCCATGAATGCAAACTCAGGACTCGTTGAAGGTCCTTTATCACCTGGGTTTGCGCCCGGACCGGTGTCCGACGATACATGAAGACCGTACCCGGTTACATTTCTGAGGTTTCTTAATATAAATACTACAGACCCTGACTGCTCTGCCAGATTAATGGTTTCGTACATAAGGCCCTCCCATTTTTCGTTGGTTCCAACTATATATGCGAAAAAATGGTTAACAAAGGCTCAACATTTCACGATCGCACCTTACGACCCACCTGGGAAAGGCCTGCCGATGTTTCCCCATATCCAAGATTGGAGTCCGACTCGCGGCGTCTACCCCGGGAGCTTGCAAAAAATTTGCGCTGAAATCTTTTCGGTCACAATTCAGGAGCAAATGCTAGAGCATGCGAGTACAGATTGCTGGTAGGCCATCTCATTCGCCCATTTCCCTCGGGTTGCGACTAGCCCCACCGCCGCGCGGTGGGCGAAGGGGAGGCTGAAAAAGCATAAAGCCAAGCGTTCCGCCTGGCCCGCCTTTTGTGGGCAGTTCAAAGAGCTTTTCTTTGACCTCCAAAAACAGTGGAATGTCCATATGGTACGATCAAAAGTCTTGAAATGGTGCTGGGAGAAAAGCAGGTTCTAGGGCTGGCATTGCCTTTTTCCCTTCACCGCATAAGTGCGAGGTTTTTCGGGATAATGTGGGATGTGTTTATCAGTTATGCTTCTGAGGACAAGGCCACAGTTGCAAAACCACTAGCGATAGCTCTTGAGGCCGAGGGCATCAAAGTTTGGTTCGATGAATTTACACTTCGTGCTGGCGACAGCCTTCGTAAGGTTATTGATTACGGCCTTGCCCACTCGAAGTACGGGGTTGTAATTCTTAGCCGAAGTTTCTTTGCGAAACAGTGGCCCCAACGTGAATTGGCAGGCCTCCTATCTCGAGAGGAATCTGACAAAGTGGTACTTCCTGTTTGGTTTGGGATTGATGCTGAAGAAGTAAGGCGCTATTCCCCATTGCTTGCAGACCGTGTTGCGCTAAACGCCTGCCACGGCATTGAGGCATTGGTTAGGGAACTTCTGCGTGCAATGAATCTCCCCTTTGTTGGAACCGACGTTACGGGTACTTGGATAGGTCCTACAGGGAGACTTCGGTTGTTTCGCGTGGGTGGACTAATCGAAGGAGACTACGATTGGAACGGACACGACTGGAAAGCCCACCTTAGTGGGCACACAGCAGATAGAGTATTGGCATTCGAGTGGTGGTGGGACCTAACAAAGGACGATTTTCTAAGGATTCTCCCGAAAATTAAATTTACAACGGTTTGATGATGTGGAAACCAGCCTGAACTCACTTGTTCCAACGGGTTTCTTCGGTCGCTCATTTTGGAAAACTAGTGGGTTTTGATGTGTTTTTGGCCGTTTTTGATCGATTTTTGAACACCTCCCAACACCCCTTTTTGGCCTCCCCGAACCACCCTTGTGGAATAGCTTTCATAAAGGCCTTCCGCCCTCTGGCCATAAACGATTCGGCTGCTATATGTGGGGAGAAAATGCAGGCAGGCGAAATCCTCGGTATCTGTTCTGTACCAACGGCTTCCGAGGATGGGAGGTGCTCCGCGCAGGTTGCGCTTCGGCGGCCTCATGGCCTCCCGGGTAGGCTGATGCCAGTCATGCCAAATTTGAGCGACGAAAGGCCCGAAAGCCATAAACGCTTCTTCTCCAAACTGTGAGGAGAAATTTTGGCCGGCTATAAACGCTCGGCTTCTGATCCGTGGAATAAATCCGGATTTCGCTCAAGGCGGCCACCGAATTCGGCGAAAGCGGCGACCTCAGCACGCCGGTAACCCACGCGGAGCGTTTCGGGTTCTTCGAGCTGCCTTCTTCTGAGTCAGAGTCGATCGACCAGGGCCCTCTTTTACTTTCTCCCCACGGTTTAAGGGCAGAGCCTTTATGGCCGGAAGAAATTTTACTCCACGTTTTTGAGAAAAAGCGTTTATGGCTCTCGGGCCTTCTGTCTTACGAATTTGGTGTGATCGGCATCCCCCCTCTCCGGGAGGCCGAGAGGCCGCCGGGTGACTTCCTACCCGGAGCGTCTT
>JBGTRP010000002.1:0-36198 GCA_041940685.1 Acanthopleuribacteraceae bacterium | reverse complement strand
CTCGATAAAACTAGTTTTTTTTGGGGGACCCTCTTCCGACCTAGTATAAAAACAGGGGTCTAATTTTAGGGGTCTAATTTTAAAGTATTATTTCTGAAAGACATAAAGTATCATCACATAATATCAAATACAATTATTTATTGCAAAGGATAGGAAAGCGTGAGGAATTGATTGGAAGCGACCTTCCCCAAATTTTGTACAAGTCCGTCCGGCCAAACGACGGTCAGATTGGCAACCTCGGCATCTCCCAGACCGAAATGAAGGTTTAATTCATTGCCGGCTCCCAGGCTTGAACCGCATTTCACTTCCTGAAACAGCACCCGGCCATCGCTCCGCTCCAAATAAACCCTTGCGCCGACGCCGTCGCGGTTGACATTGCCGCCGCCGACCAGAGCGATATTGAGCCAGTCCCGCCCGGAGCCGGCCACGCCACGATTGCGGTACAGCACATAACCCGAACTCCAGTTGCCGACCACGAGATCCAAAAAACCATCGCGGTTGTAATCGGCATAAGCCACGCCCAAGGAGGGGCCGGTATGCGCCGCGCCTCCCCGGTAACTTCGATCCAGGAATCCGCCGTCGCCGCGATTTTGGTAAAGCCGGTTCACCCGCTCCGGTTGAGGGTCCATGGTGGCGAGATAGATATCCAGCCAGCCATCATTGTCGAAGTCGAAAAATACGGTTCCCCAGCCGATGGCGTCGAAATTCACCCCGGCCGCGGGGCCCGCATCGATGAAAACCGGGTTGCCCTGTTGGGTTTGGTTTTGCAGCAAGACCATGGGGCCGAGATGGGAGAAATAGAAGTCCAGGTCCAGGTCCCCGTCATAATCGCCCACGGCCAAACCCATGCCAAAAACCTGAATATCGGCTCCGGATTGCGTGGAAACCTCGGCAAAACAACCCATGAGGCAAGTCGGATCGTCGTTGCGCCACAAGACATTCCCCAATAATTTGTCATTGACCAGGTAGATATCCAGATCCGCGTCATTGTCGTAGTCCACGAAGCTGGCGGTAAATCCGGCGCCCGCCACGCGCGGGCCCAGGCCACTGGTGATATCGGTGAAGGTTTCATCACCGTTATTGCGGTAGAAACGGTCTTCAAAGGTTCCCGGCTCACCCCAGTTCACAACGTAGACATCGAGCCAGCCGTCCTGGTTGAAATCGCCCCAGCAGGCGGTTTCCCCCTTACCCGCATCATCGATGCCCGAGGAGGCGGAAATGTCGACAAACCCAGCCCCGCCCTGATTGCGAAACAAAACATTGGGCCCAAAGCCCACCACGTACAGATCCAGCCAGCCATCGTTGTTGAAATCCACGAAGTTGGCGCCCGCGCTGGCATGCGCGGGCAGCGAGGTTACCCCCCCGAACGCGGACAGGCTGAAGCTGCCGTCACCCTGGTTGCGGAACAGGGTGTTGACGCCGTCGGCATCGGTGACATAGAGATCGGGAAAGCCGTCGCGATCATAATCGCCCCAGGCCTGGCCGATTGAGAAAAAGTCAGGCAGCGTGTGATGCGTGGTCACGATTCCCGCCGATTGGGTCACCTCTTCAAAATAGGGATTCCCGAAAAGAACGAGGTCCAGCACATCGAATCGTTCATTGCCGTTGGCGTCCCAGTAAGGCGCGCCCGCGGCCGAGGAGCCCCACATGGCCCAATCCATGGCCAGCGTCTCGCCGCCGCCCATCCGATTCTGTGAAAGACCGCCAGGCGCCGCAACCGCCACGAGGGACATGCCCCAAAGCAGTGCGACTGCTGCCAGGGACCTTCCGGTCCAGGGTTTGCGCTTCATTTTCCCAATCCTTGTCGGCGACTCGATTTATCCCGGGAGTGGAAAGGGTCATCCATAGAGGACAATGGAAACCCACGAGATGAGCCACGCGGGGTGGACGCCCCCTCCCGGCTTGTGATGTATCTTACATTACTTGAATGTCATGGATCACCCGCTATTGTCGCATTCTTGGCTCAACCATTCAACTTCCAAGCTTTGTGAGCCGCGGGGCCGCCATCGCTCCCAACCAAATCCGGAGGCGCTATCGCCCGGAAAAGGCCCGATCTTTGCTCTAGCATCGGACGTCATGAGATAGACAACCACCAAACCCCTGACCTCCAGTCCCTTCCCACCGGCAAGGCCGGGTCCACCCGCTTTGTTTTCCACGTGGATCACAATAGAATAGGAGGGGAAGACTCGAACTCGCGAGATGCGAGGGGGAGGCCGGGAACCGGAGGAGAACGGAATGGGTAAACCTTCAATGGATTCTTTGACATGCGATCCTCACCAAGATGCAAACCCTGGGCGCGGTCAAAGCGGGATTCGCCACATCATCCGCCGAGGCGCAAACGCCCATCGATTTAGAGACAAGGCGACGAAACGCGTGGAGGCCCGCATGAAGCATGTAGAGAGGAAAAGAGGAGACCGGTTTTGGATGAGGTTTATCCCCGCCCTGGGCTTGCTCTTTTTCGGTGCGCTTTGGCTCCCCCTGCTCGCGGGCAGCGCCTCGCCCTTTCCCATTCGCATCGCCCAACCCGACGGAACCCAGTTCCACGCCCGAATCCGGGGCGATGAGCATCAGGGCTGGGTGGAAACCGAGGCGGGTTTTACGGTGGTCAGGCGCGAAAGCGACGGTTTTTGGGAATACGCGAAGAAAGGGTCCGGCGGCGGGTTGCATGCCTCGGGAAGGCGCGTGTCCACCGCGATGCCCTCCGAGTCCGAGTTTCCCCGTCATTTGAAGCCGGAGCGCATGCTCAAACAATCTATCTGGACGGCCAAACCGAGAGGCAAAAAGGCGATCTGGTCGCCCGCCCCAATTTCCGGCGTCCGCCCACTCCTGGTCGTACTCGTCTCGTTCGCGGACCGGTCGTTGCAAACCACGCCCCAAGATTGGGAGCGGATCGTATTCGACCGCGAGGCGGGCGCAAAATCGGTTGCCAGCTTCTACGATGACAACTCCATGGGCCTGCTGAATATTCAGGCGGTTCCCCATGGTCAGGCGGGCAGCCCCGCGGGCATCGTCAGCGTAAGCCTGCAGATGAACCACCCCAACTACGGCAACGGCAGCCAATTCGACAATATTCAACAGCAACACAATGCCGAGTTGAGCTGGATCAACGCCGCGCTTCAGGAAGCCGGACAACAGGTGGATTTTGCCGCGCTGGACGGCAACGGCGATGGTCTGCTCTCTCTCACGGAGTTCAATGTCTATTTTGTGTTGGCGGGTTATGACGCCTCCATATCGTCCAAAACCCCCAATATTTGGGCGCATGCATGGGGTTCATTCCGGCGCGGAGACGTGACGGCCGGAGGGAAGGATGTTTCGGTATGGGCGGTCGAGGGCGAGCTCAACCATGCCGACGCCCAACTTCCCATGGGCGTATTGGCCCACGAGTTGGGCCATTCCATCTGCGGTCTTCCCGACCTCTACGATATCTCCAACACCAATTCGGGGATGGGGATTTTCAGCCTGATGGCCAACGGCTCCCATGGCAGCGTTCCCGGGGACGCGCACGCGGCCACGACGCCGGCGGCCATGGACGCCTGGTGCCGATATTACTTGGGCTGGACCAACCCGAGGACACCCCAAGATGGAGAGGAAATCAGTTTCCCCTCGGCGCTCAGCGCGGCGGATACGCCCGTAATGCTGAAAGGTGACAACCCGACGGCCGCGGAGTACTTCCTGATCGAGAACCGGTCGCCCACCACCTGGGACGCGGGCATGGGCGTGGCGCTCAACCGGGCGACGCCCTCGCTCAGCGACGGCCTGAACCAGTACCAGGCGGGCAGCTTTCTGCTGGGCCCCACCGGCGCGGCCGAGGGCATTGCCATTCCCTGCGGCTTGGGAAAGCCGGGCGAGTTTCCCGCGGAGGTTAACGGTCAGATCGCCCTCATCCAGCGGGGAGAGATCACCTTCCGCAACAAGGTCCTCAACGCGCGCGACGCGGGCGCGGTGGGCGCCATCATCTACAACAACCAACCGGGTTTGTTGAATGGCGGAACCCTTGGCACCGCGGATAATTATATTCCCGTGGTCGGCGTATCGGATACGGACGGCCCTCTCTTGGCGGGACTGCGGGTTTTTCTGGAAATCAAGGGCTATCAGTGGAGTGGCGGCTTGCTGGTAATCCACGTGGACGAGAACGCCGGACCCAGAATCAACCATTTTGAAGAAAACGAACGTCAGGGCGTCATCACGGTTGAGGCGCAAACGGCCGCCGGTTCTCTGCTGGACGGCTCCTCGGTAGGACATGTGACGCATCTGTTCTACAAGGGCAACCACAATGCCTTCAGCGACCGAACCTTTCCCACCAGCACGCTCTACGATGGGCAAACCGCGCGGCTGGGGCTGGGCAATATTTCCGCGCCGGGCGCGGTCATGACCGCCAGCTTTCACGCCAAGCCGCCCTTGCGGCAGGTGGTTCCCTGGGTTGTGAACAACCAACAATGGTTGAGCCGCCTCGCCTTTTATAATCACGACCTGGCCACGGAATTCCCGCGGCTGGTGGCGGTCACGAGCACGGGCCAGCAACAATCCGTGGACCTGCCTCCCATCGCGCCCGGCGGGGTGCTCGCCCTCGACAGTGACGCCCTGTTCCCCGAGCTCTCGGGTTACAGCCTGTTCCTAGAAGGTTTCCAAAACATCTATCCCTCGTTCCTGACCTACAATCTGGATGCTCCCTCGGGCCGGTCGCCCGCGCAAACCACGGGCCTGAGCGCGGACCGACTCAGCCCGGAGCTGGTGTTTGGTTATTTCAGCATCGCGGACGAGGGGGAGGCCGCCCTGGTGTTGACGGCGCCCGGCAAGACCGATCCCGCGGTGACGCCGGTGGCGCTGTCCCTTTTCGGCGCCGCGGGCGGCGTGCTGGACACCCAGGTCGTGCAACTGACGGGCAACCGCCCGCTCGCGATACTCTTGAAAGACCTTTTCCCGTCGCTCCCCGAGGAATCGACGGTCAAGGCGGCGGCCCAGGACGGAACCCCACTCGCGGGAACGACCTTCGTGTTCAACGGCAACCTGGAGCCCGCCATGTCCCTGCCCTTCGGCAAGGAGGCGGAACCGGCGCTGACAACCGTCATCCCATGGGTGGTCAACAATGAAAACTGGCTCAGCCGGATGGCCTGGTTCAATCCATCGCCCGCCCCGGAAACCATTCAACTTACCGCGGTCACCCGCGAGGGCGTCATTCGTCCGCATTTCCTGGAAGTCGGCGGCGAGAGCCTATTGACCATAAGCGCGGCCGACCTGTTTCCTGACCTCTCGGGCTACAGCCTCTACATGGAAAGCATCGCCAGCCGCATCTACCCCTCGTTTTTGACCTTCAACCTGGGCGCGGCATCCGGCCGTTCGCCCGCCCAAACCACGGCAAGCGCATTCGCGGATTTGACCTCCGAGCTGGTTTTCGGGTACCTACAAACCACGGAGGGAGGCGTTTCCGCCATCGTGCTGACCGCGCCGGAACGGGAAGATGATCAGACCACCACGGTTCAGCTCAGCCTCCACGATGACCAGGACCGCATTCTAGGCCTCACCACCCTGGTATTGACGGGAAGGCGGCCCCATGCCGCGCTGTTGGGCGACCTGTTCAATGGAGAGATCCCGGAGAACACCGCGGTCGTGGCCAGCGCCTCGGATGGGACTCGGCTTGCCGGAACGACCTTCGTCTTTAACGGAAGCGGCGAACCATCCATGTCGGTCCCCTTCAGCGGCCCTCCTTTTTAGCTTCCTCCGCGGGCGCTTCCGGGGCCGGCATCTGGAAAAGCGCATCGTCCAAATCGGGATTGATCTCTACCTTTTCCAGCTCGAAGACGCGGGCGCGGGTATGAAACTCCTGCTCCTCCATAAAGGGCAGCAGGATGCCGCCGACCTCGCGGTAATCGCTGAAATAGGCGTCCAGTTGAGAGGGGTTGCCATAGGCGTAGGTGGTGGTCTCCAGCTTGGTTTCGAGAAAGGTCTCGGCGTGGATGAACCAGGTCTGGGGGTCGCCGTCCCCCGGCGGGCTCACCTTAATTTTGTAGTGATCCTCCCCCTCGAAGTCCACCTTTCCCAGCAATTCCATGGGGTAGCCCAATTCGCGGAAACCCAACAGGGGACAATCAAACAATTTCTCACGCAGGGTCACCCTGTCCTGGGGTTTGAAGGTAGGGTTGGGTTTGGCGTTGCGCGGTCCGTACATGGGGTTCACCCACCAGGCCTTCTCGCCGTCGAAACATCGCAGCACCTCGAAAGAGCTCAGAAAATGCTCGAAACGGTAGAAGTCGGGCCGCTTTCGATAGATGGTAAAGGGTTTGGGTACGCTGAAGCTGGTGTATTGGCCCTGAATTTTCATGCTTCGGATCGCCTTCCAGCTCTCGGCCCCGCCGCGGGCCTCGATATTGCGATCGAGGACTTCTTTCAAGGATAGGGATGCGCCCTCGCTCCAACCCAGAACCGGCAGCCCAATCGCCAGGTACAAAACGGAAATCAACATGGTTCTCCCCTTCTCCGGAATGGCCGGAGGCATGCTTTCGGTTTCTCTGCTTTTTCCTTTCATGTTTCAATCCTTGAGATCAAAGCAGACCATTTCTTTTTGGTCACGCAGATAGAGTCTGCCGCCCGCGAGCGTGGGCGAGGTCCAGGCCTTGCCGCGCAAGGCTTGGAAGGAAGCGATCTCCTTGTAGGATTCGGGGCTGGCCTCGGCCATGGCCAACTTGCCGCGGTCGCTCAGAACGATCAGCCGGCCATCGGCGATGATCAAAGATCCCTTGCCGAAGCCGCGCTTGGCCCAGCGAAACTCGCCGCTGGCCACATCGACGCAGCGCAATGTGGCGTTGTTGAAGCCGTACAGGTAGCCCTCGTGATAGACGCAACTATTGAATATGTTGCGCATGACCCGGTTGGACCAAACCTCCTCGATTTGGATCGAATCCGGGCCGGCCACCATTCTCAAAAGAGCGCAGCCATCGTCATTGGAGGCGGAAACGAAAATTTTATCAGGAGGGATAAAGATAGGCATGGCGACAATGAATCCGGGCAAGGGCTTTTCCCACAATTGCTTGCCCTCGGCGTCGACCGCAACCAAGTTCTGAGCGGTCAGTCCGCGAGAGGAAATGAACAGGAACTGCCGAACGCCATTGAAGGTGACGGCCAGGGGCGAGGTGTAGCCGGTTTCTCCCTCGGAACTGGTCCAAAGGGTTTTTCCATTGTTTTTGTCGAGGGCGGCGAGCGCGTTTTCTTGTTCCCCACCAGGCTCCAGCAGCAGCATGTCGCCCTCCACCAGCGGAGATGAGCTATAGCCCCAACGGGGCACGCGTCCCCGCAGCGACTCGGTAAGCCCGAGGCTCCAGGAGGTCTCCCCCGTTTTTTTATCCAGCGCGAGCAGCTTCCCCTTGGCGCCCAGAAAGTACACGAGCTTTTCATCGACCGTGGGAGTGGATCTGGGTCCGTTGCCGAACTCGTCAACGAACTTTTCCCCAATGGGATGGCGCCAAAGGAGTTTGCCGTTGGCGGGATCGAAACAGGCCGCGTATTCCGTCTCGCCCTCGGCATACAGGGTGTAAAGCCGGTTATCGGAGACCGCGACCCCCGAGAACCCCTCGCCCAAGGGAACCCGCCAGAGCACGTTCGGACCCTCCTCCGGCCATTGGTTCCGCAACCCCGAGGAATGGGCGATGCCGTCGCGGGACACGCCGCGAAACTGCGGCCAATCTTCGCTCGCATCGCCGGCGGAAAACGCCGCGGGAACCGATACAAGGAGCAGCGTGAAACACGCGCATACAAATGGAGCCTTATTTTTTTTTGCAATCATGGAATCAACCTCTTCAAGCCGAAGGCGCATGGGGAGCCAATAGAGCTCCCGCTTCAAATGGGTAGCTGCCTCGCGGCGACTTCAGGATACCATCATGGGATTGTTCGTTGCTGTTTTCATACCCGTAGTCAATGTACGGATCGCCGGGGAAAAGGGTTTCGCTCCCGGGCGGCGGCGGAGAGCGGGCGGCCACGTCCTATCTCGCTTCCCCGATCGGTTTTCCCATGCGTTCCTCGGAGCTTTTATGATACAAATGTTACCGCGTTTTCAGGGGCAGGCAGTATGGTGGCGGCGCCACCCAACGCCGTGATGCGCGAAAGGGGTTCACCCTAAGCTGGGCGCCCACAACCGAGGCGAAGGTCGGCGGAAGCTGGCGTTGACGGCTGGAGCCCCGGACACATCATTTTTCCGCGGAAGCATTGCAGGGTGTAAGGGGACATGGTGAAAAAATCATCAAAAAATTGGACCGTTCAGCGGGCGGCCGAGCTCTATAAAATTAATCAATGGGGCCTGGGGTATTTCAGCATCAACGATTCGGGGAACCTGTGCGTGAAGCCCTCCAAGGATGCGCGCTGCAAGGTGGACCTCAAGGTTCTGGTGGACCAACTGCGCACTCGAAAAGTCAACCCGCCGATCCTCATCCGCTTCATGGACATCCTCCGTGACCGTATTGCCAAGATTTGCGGCTGTTTTCAGGAAGCCATTTCCGCCAATGAATACAACGGTGAATACGTTCCCCTTTTTCCCATCAAGGTCAACCAGGAAAAAGATGTGGTGACCTCGATCCTCAAATACGGGAAGACGCATGGACTGGGTTTGGAGGCGGGTTCAAAGGCCGAGTTGCTGATCGTGCTGGCGTTGACGGTCGACCCGAACACGCCCATTGTCTGCAACGGTTACAAGGATAGGCAATTCGTGGAAATGGTGGGCATGGCCCACAAGATGGGCAAACGAATTTTTCCGGTAATCGAAAACTACGGCGAGCTTCAAACCTTCATTGGGTACTACAAGAAAACCGGGGTCATGCCCAACCTGGGCATTCGCATCAAGCTCTCTACCAAAGGCGAGGGGAAATGGGCCAAAACCGGCGGAGACGCCTCCAAATTCGGCTTGCGCATCCCCGAGGTGATGAGCGCCATTTCCGCGCTCGAACGAGAGGGTCTGCTGGGTTCCTTGAAACTGCTCCATTTCCATATCGGCAGCCAAATTACCAAAATCAAGGTCGTCAAGCAGGCAATCGTGGAAACGACCCGCATCTACGTGGAGTTGGCCAAGCTGGGCGCGGCCATGGAGTACGTGGATATCGGCGGCGGACTGGGCGTGGATTACGATGGCTCGGCGGCCAACACCAATTCGACCATCAACTACAGCCTGGAAGAATACGCCAGCGACATCGTCTACCGTATCAAACAGCTATGCGATGAAAACCACATCCCCCACCCCACCATTTTTTCCGAATCCGGCCGTTTCCTCTCCGCCCACTACTCCATGCTGGTCACCAATGTGCCCGCCGCCACGACCCTCAAAACCGAAATCGCCATTGAAAGACCCTCGGAAAAGGGTTATGGGCCCGTGGAGGAGATGTTCACCATCCTGGAGAACATGGATAACTCCAACCAGTTGGAGTGTTACCACGACGCCATTCAGTATCGTTCCGAGGCGCTCAATCTCTTTAGCCTTGGTTATATGTCTCTGCCGGAACGGGCGGCCATGGAGCAGTTATTTTGGAAAATCATGCTGGAGTTACAGGCGCGGGCCAAGCAATCCGAGCAAAACCCCCGCGAGCTCGCCGAACTCGAACACCAATTGGCCGATCTTTACTACGCCAACTTTTCCCTCTTCCAATCCCTGCCGGATTCCTGGGCCATCGACCAGCTATTCCCGGTGATTCCCATCCACCGCCTGAACGAAAGGCCCACGCGGCCCGCGGTGGTGGCCGACCTCACCTGCGATTCGGATGGGGTTATCGAAAAGTATATCGGCGAGGAAGAGGTCAATGTCAGCATTTCATTGCACAATCTTATCCCCGATGAGCCTTACTACCTCGGCATTTTCCTAATCGGAGCCTACCAGGAAACCCTGGGCGAACTGCACAACCTTTTCGGGGATACCCATGCCGTACAAATCGAAATCATGGGCGAGAACCAATACAAGATCAAGGGTCTCATCAAGGGAGACACCATCCGCCAGGTAATCGATTATGTCTCCTACCGTTCCAGCGACCTGCTTCACAAGATGCGGGACCAGATCGAGACCGCCATCGAAAGCAACAAACTGACGATTGATGAATCGGCCCAATTAATGGACCAATTCGAACGGGGCTTGCAGGGCTACACCTATTTCGAGGATTGAGCGGCCCGGGTTGGATGGCCCGTTTGAACCCGGATTTTCAATCCATCCACGAACACATTTATTAAGAATACAAGCTTCCCGCGAGACGCTTTATTGTCGGCTTATCACTATGCGTGTTAAAATTGGTCATGATCGAAAGAAGGGCCTTTACACGTATCGATAAAAAGACTTTGGTGTCTTACGATGTGCTGACCGATGACTATGCCGTACTGGACGAGGGCATGGCCCGAACCACCGATATCAGCATGTCGGGCCTTCACATGGAGATTCCCCGCAGATTGCGGGTCGATGACCGGCTGCGGCTCTCCCTCAATATCGAGGAGCAGATGGTAACCCTGGTGGGCACCGTCGTTTGGGTGGAGTTCGACGACCCCTATTTTCAGGTGGGTTGCCAGATCGAAAGCGTCCCGCGCAACTACGTGACCATTCTGGAAAGGCTGGGCGACGGCCACTAAGGTCCGGTCGGTGCTTGCCGCTCAGTCGACCTTGGCCAACATTTCCAGTTTTTGGCTGTAGCGGTCCTTGTTGAACACGTCGGGCGCGTACTCCGCCGCTTTTTTCAGAGCCTGGGTGGCCTTGCGATGCTCACCCAACTTAAAATAGGCGCGCGCCAGGGAAAAATAAAATTCATGGTCTTTATCCTTACGGCGAATGGCGCGCTTGTAATGATGGACCGCATCGTCGAAATTGCCGGAAAAATAGGCCTTCTCACCCCGATCGAAGTGGTAGTAGGGATTCTTTTTGCGAAAGCTTTCCACTTTCTTGAGATAGGGCTCGGCCTCCTTTTGCCGGCCCGTCTCGTTGTACAGCTTGGCGATATTGGTCATGGCC
Source organism: Acanthopleuribacteraceae bacterium (assembly GCA_041940685.1). GTDB lineage: Bacteria > Acidobacteriota > Holophagae > Acanthopleuribacterales > Acanthopleuribacteraceae > JBGTRP01. The sequence continues at coordinate 25,238 of JBGTRP010000002.1, read as the reverse complement.
GTGTATTCGCGTTTGTTTTGCGCCAGCGCCTGAAGGTATGCCTTTTCGGCTTCCCTGAGCCTGCCGAATTTTTTATAAGCCACGCCCAGATTGGACCAGGCGAAGCTGACCTCGGGATCGATGGAAAGCGACTTTTGGAAATAGTCAATCGCGGTATCCAGACGGCCTTTGACGAAATGTTCCGCGCCGATGTTGTTGTAATACTGGGCGAAGGCGCGCTCATCACTGACCACCCGCCTGCTGAACTCCTTGCGATCTCCAAAGGGATTGAAATCCACGTCGAAGGCGAAGCCCGGCAGGAAAACGCGCGCATTCATATGGCGGTTCAACATGACCAGCTCGCCCTTGCGGTTCCAGGTGGGGAGATTGAAAACCTCCTGAAACCGGGCGTCGATACCCAATTGTCGGGCCATGGTGACGAACATGAAGGTAAAGGAAAGGCAATTGCCGCTGCCGGCGTTAAAGGTCTCGATGGCGGTTCTGGTTTTGGAATTGTCGTATTCCAAATTGAGGGCGTTTTCATTGAAGATCTTATAGACCAGGGCATGGGCCAGTTTTCCGGGATCCTGGCTTTTTTCAATGCTGTCCAGGAAAAGGACCATCTCCTCATTGAGGGCCATGATATCCACATCCGCCACCGCCGCGGACCAGTCCGGCTCGCTCACGGCCAACAGCATCAGCACTCCGATCAGCATGGAAGACCTCCCAGTTCGCCCGAACCCTCCACGCGCTTGGCGCTGGCCCGGTTCTGTAGCTTTAACGGGAGCTGACAAAAAATGTTCGGCCCCCCACCCGCCACCTCTACAGGGAACGTCTTGGCCTGAGCCAAAAGGAGAAAAGCGCGTTCAAGGTGATCCGGCTACCCTTCAATTTAAGCCTAATCCGACGGGATTTCCAGAAAGAGACGCAATTTTTACACAAAATTGACACCCCAAACGCCGCATGCCGAGCCTCTTCGGCAAAGTGGCCGCGACCGCGGCCATTAGCGCAATTCCAAGGCCTGGTCCTTGATTGCTTTGATGCGATCGCGCAGTTCCGCGGCTTTTTCAAATTCCAGCCGTTCCGCGAGCTCCAGCATCTGTTTTTCCAATACGGCGATTTCTTTGTAGGCGTCCTCCTTGGTGCGATAGCTCAACTCGCCGGCGAGGCGCCGCGGCGTTACATAGTCGCTTTCGAACAGCTCATTGAGCGGGTTGGAAAGCGAGCGCACCACCGAACGGGGCGTGATGCCCCGCTCGCGATTGTACTCCTGCTGTAGCTTGCGGCGCCGGGCGGTTTCATCGATCGTGGCGCGCATGGCGTCGGAAACCCGGTCGGCATACATGATTACCTTGCCGTGGACGTTCCGGGCGGCTCGGCCCACGGTTTGAATCAGCGAACGATAGGAGCGCAGAAACCCCTCCTTATCGGCATCCAAAATGGCGACCAGGGACACCTCGGGCAGGTCCAAACCCTCGCGCAGCAGGTTGATCCCGACCAGGACGTCGAACACGCCGGTGCGCAAGCCATGCAGAATCTCGAGGCGATCGAGGGTGTCGATTTCCGAATGAAGATAGGCCACCTTGAGGCTCTGGGCCTTGAGGTATTCGGAGAGATCCTCGGCCATGCGCTTGGTCAACGTGGTAATCAGCGTGCGTTCCCCACTCTCGATGCGAACGCGAATCTCTTCCAGCAAATCATCGATTTGGTTCCTGATGGGTCGGACCTCGATTTGGGGATCGGTCAGACCCGTGGGCCGGATGATCTGTTCGATCACTTCCCGGTTGCAGGCTTCCATCTCCGAATCGCCGGGGGTGGCCGAGACGTAGACCACCTGCCCGGTCCGCTTCCAGAATTCTTCGATGCGCAAGGGCCGGTTATCCAAGGCGGAGGGCAGGCGAAACCCGTAATCGACCAGATTCTGCTTGCGGCTGCGATCACCGCGGTACATCCCGCCGATCTGGGGCACGGTGATATGGCTCTCGTCGAGGAAGAGAAGGTAATTGGAGGGGAAATAGTCCATCAGGGTGGAGGGCGGAGAATCCTCGGGCCGGTTATCCAGATGGCGCGAGTAGTTTTCGATGCCATGGCAGAAACCCGTTTCCGACATCATCTCCAAATCGAATTGGGTGCGCTGGCTCAGCCGCTGAGCCTCCAGCAGCCGCCTCTCCTCATGCAGCACCCTCGTCCGTTCGTCGAGCTCCAGCTTGATTTGTTCCAGCGCATGTTTCATCCGATCCTCGGGGGTGACGAAGTGGGTGGTGGGAAAGATGCGCACACGATCGAGTTCCTCGATGGTTTTTCCCGTAAGCGGATCGAACGAGGCCAGGTGATCGACCTCATCGCCAAAGAACTCGATTCGATAGGCCAGATCCTCGTAGGGTAGGTAAATTTCCACCGTATCGCCCCGCGCACGAAAGGTTCCCGGATAAAAAGCGCTGTGGTTGCGCAGGTATTGGATATGCACCAAATCGCGCAGCAATTGCTGGCGGTCGTATTCCTTCTCCCGTTCCACGGACACGGTCAGGCCGCTGTAGAATTCGGGGGAGCCCAAACCGTAAATACAGGACACCGAGGCCACGATAATCACGTCCTGACGCTCGATCAGGGAGCGCGTGGCGCTCAGGCGCAGCTTCTCGATGTCCTTGTTGATCGTGGCTTCTTTTTCGATGTAGGTATCGCTGGAGGCCACATAGGCTTCCGGCTGGTAATAATCGTAATAACTGACGAAATACTCGACCGCGTTATCGGGAAAAAAAAGCTTGAACTCCTGATAGAGCTGGGCGGCGAGGGTTTTGTTGGGCGCCATGATCAGGGATGGCCGATTCAGGGCTTCGATCACCTTGGCCACGGTAAAGGTTTTCCCCGAGCCCGTCACGCCCAGCAGCACCGTGTGCTTTTCGCCGGCCTCGATGGAATCGATGATTTGTTCGATGGCGCGCGGCTGATCTCCCAGTGGATCAAAAGCCGTGGCCATGCGAAATGGCCGCGGATTCAAAGATAGCTTCTCAACGCATAGGGACAGGCATCCATGACCACGGGGATCCCCGCCTGTTCCAACTTTTTCTGAAAACGCAGGTCAACCACGCCTTGCTGGCACCAAACCAACTTGGGTCGCCAAGCCAAGGCCAGAATTTCATCGGCCAGCGCCTGTAACGAGGAGCTGTTGCGAAAGACCTGGATGATGTCCACGCCCGACTCCAAATCTCCAAGTTTTTGTTTAATTGGAATGGCATTGACGGTCGCTTCTTTCAGGTTGGGGTTGATGCCGGTTACCCGATTCCCTTCTTCCAGGAGAAACTGGGTGACCTTCAGACTCACGCGGTAGGGTTTTTCGGAGTAGCCCACGACGGCAACGGAGCCGCCGTTCCTAAACAACCGCATGCCCTCGGAAACAGGCCCAAACATAAATAAAACCTCCAGCCAAGTGATCCTCTAATTTCATTCGCGTAGAAAATAGCGAGCGAGTACTTGAATCGGCTCGAATATGAGCACCGCATTCCATATTGAATCGTTTCCGGACGGCCCGCATCGCGGTCCGCCCACCCCCATTATTCATTTGTTCGCGGGAAACGTCGAAGCCCCATCCCGCCTACCGTCGCGGCCGCGGCCGCGCGCGGACGAGCAATTCGGCCTGAGCCCTTGCCAGGAATCGAGCAGACGACCGCCAGCCCGCGAGTCATATGACCAGCCGTTTGAGATCGGCCTTGCATGCATTGGTTTTGAGGAGACATTGCAATCATTCTCTTCCAAAAGTTTGATGGTCATGGTCAGAGATGAATCTCGGAAATTCTCCCAAGGCCATACCGAGGATACGGCGTTTAGTAGTGGCGAACCACCCGTGATTCAAACTTTCGCAAAACGGGTCCTTGGTAGATCTGACGGGGCCTACCGATGCGCAGCTTCGGATCGTGCATCAGTTCGCGCCACTGGGCGATCCAACCCGGCAAACGGCCCAACACGAACATCGGCGTGAACATGTTGGTGGGAATGCCCAGGGCCTTGTAAATGATGCCGCTGTAGAAATCCACGTTCGGATAGAGCTTGCGTTCGGAGAAATATTCGTCAGCCAACGCCGCTTCCTCCAGCTTTTTAGCCAGGCCGAGAAGCGGATCCTTAATCCCCATTTTGGAAAGCACGATATCACAGTATTTCTTGATGATGTGGGCGCGCGGATCGAAATTTTTATAAACCCGATGTCCGAAGCCCATCAGCCGAAAGTCGCTGGATTTGTCCTTGGCCAGCTCGATGTATTTGCCGATATTCCCCCCATCGGCATGGATCATGGTCAACATTTCGATGACCTTCTGATTGGCGCCGCCATGCAAGGGCCCCCACAGGGAGCACATGCCGCCCGCAATCGCGGCGAACAAATTGACCTGGCTGCTGCCCACCACGCGCACGGTCGCGGTGGAGCAATTCTGTTCGTGGTCCACATGCAGAATGAGGAGCAAATCCAGGGCCTTGGCCAGATCCGGATCCACCACATAGGGGGTAGTCGGGTTGGCAAACATCAGCCTGAGAAAATTGCTCGCGTAATCCAGGGAGGCATCCGGGTAATTGCGCGGTAAGCCGTTGAGACTACGAAAGCACCAGGATGCGATCACCGGCATCTTGGCGATCAGCTTGACGATCATTTCATAGGTTTGCGCCTCGCTTTTCCCGGACTCGGGATAAAAAGCGGCCAGGCTGGAAACCGCCGAAATCATCATCGACATGGGATGGGCGTCCCGGGGAAAGGCCCCCAGAATAGACGCCATGTTTTCGTGGACCATACACTGGTCAGCGATATCCGAGCGAAAGCGGTCGTATTGTTCCTGGTTGGGCGCCTCGCCGAAAATGACCAAATAGGCGGTTTCCAAAAAGTCGGCATTGTGGCAGACATCCTCAATGGGATAACCGCGGTAACGCAAAATTCCTTTTTCACCGTCGATAAAGGTGATCCTGCTTTCACAGGAACCCGTGTTCACAAATCCATTATCCAAGGTGATGAGACCCGTCTGTGATCTCAATTTTGAAATGTCGACCGCTTTCTCGCCCTCGGTCCCTTCAATCACCGACAGTTGAATCTTTGAATTACCGTAAGATAATTCGGCTTGCTCCATTCCGTTCTCCTTAATTGCCCTACCACCCAAGGTCAGCGCATACTCGAGAGGCGCCTGGTAAAAAAACGGTTCATCGCGCGGAAGCGCTCTCTCTTTTTCGCCATCCCACCAACAATTCTAGGGTAAGGGCTCGGGTTTGTGAAGAAAAAATATGGAGGCGTGGGGAAGGGGGCCATGCCAAGGCTCGACTTCGCCGAATCGGCCGGAAGGCGGTTTCGTCGGCGCAAAACGAAAAGAGTTTGGCAAGGGCCCCGGATTTGATTGGATGAGAATCCGGCTAAAGATCCAGGACGCCGGTCTCGTGGACGATCTCGCCGCCGACCATGGTCAAGATGCTCACGGTGCTCAGGATCGAGGGCGGCGGCAGGGTGAAGATATCTTGGGACAGAACCGCCAGGTCGGCCAGCTTGCCGCGCGCCAGGGTGCCCTTGATATGCTCCTGAAATTCGGCATAGGCCGACCCATGGGTATAGGCGATCACCGCTTGCTCCAGGGTCAAAGCCTCAGCCGGATTGGAGGGATGGATTACCGCGAAAAACAGATCGAGCATGGGGTTTGCCGGACCGAGGGTCTGATCGGAACCCAAGGCCAGGTGAATGCCTTCCTCCACCAGACTGCGCAGGGGTTGAATGACCGCAAATCTGTCCGCGCCGTAACGGGCCAGCAGGGTGTCGCTCACGGTAAAATGCAGTGGGTTTTGGGCGACGATCATCCCCTGCCTCCGCAAGGCGTTGAAATGATCGGCCATAATCAGATCGCCGTGCTCGATCCGCACGCGGCGGTTTTTCCAGGTCCCGCCGGGAAAATCGTTCAAGGCCGCGAGTACATTGTCCACCGCCTGATCGCCCACGGCATGCAGCAGCAATTGGTTGTCCACCGGGTTGCCGCGCCGCGCGTTCGACAGAATGAGGAACATGCTGTCGGGGAAATTGAAGACGCCGAACCAACCGGGAAGGTCGCTGTATTCAAGGCGCGTATGGGCGAAGCGCTCGATGGGGGAACCGTCGGTGATCCATTTGATCCCGGTAGAGGTCAACCGCCGGTCGCCTCGACGGGACCTCAAATGGCTGTCGCAGGATTCCCCCAAATCCAGGGGAAAGCAGATGTCCCGCCAGCGAATAGGAAGGTCGATACCAGCCAGAATCTCCTCGGATTGTTGCTTGGTGTAACCGATGGCCATATCCTGAATCGAAGTCGTGCCGAAGGTCACCACCGCGTTGGCGTAGGCCAGATACTGCTCCCGCATCTCCTCGGCGGGAATCAGGGACTTGAGGTATCGCTCAAATTGGTGCTCCGCGTACTCATGCAGAAAACCATTGAGAATATCGGTGCCCTCCACGCGCTCGTAAAACCCACCCAGGGGATCGGGCTCATTCTCCGCGATGCCCGCCTCCACCATGGCCGCGCTGTTGATCAGGGTTCCATGCCCGGCCCAGCTATGCAGATGCACCGGATTGTCTTGGGAAACCTGGTCCAAATCAAAGCGATTCGCCATGGGATCGTCCACGAAGGTGGTCCCGAAGATTCCCGTGATCCAGGTTCCGGGAGGCACCGTCTGGGCCGCGGCCGCGATATCGGCGTACAATTCCGCGGCGGTAGGGCCCGGTCCCGGCACAAAGGAAATATCGTTGGCGCGCAACTCCGTGTTTCGGCTCCAGGCCGCGTGAGTATGCGCGTCATTGAAACCGGGCACCACCAGATGCCCCTCCAGGTCGATGAGACGGGCGCCATGGCGGGCTCGGGCCAAAATTTCAGTATTGCTCCCAATCCGGCGGATTTTCCCGTCCCGAATCGAAAGGGCCTCCGCCCAGAGCTGGCGGGGGTTGCTGGTAAAAATTTTTCCACCATGGAGAACGATTTCACGGCCGCCCCTTTCGCCATGGCGAGCCTCGGCTGCGTCATCTTGAAAAAAGGCGCCACAGGGAAATACCCAAAACAAAAAAATCAATAAGAAATGCGCTGGTTTATACCTGGAAATATTCATACTTACTCCTTTTCAGCTAAAAATTTATTTTAGATTCAGTCAGATTTGGATTTTCTTCAATTATACAACAAAGTCATAAACAAAGAGCATCTAATTTGAAAACATTTTTGTATGAAAGCGAAAATTAATCAAGTTTAAAAAAACATCTCCATGAATAAAAAATTATTGATTAAAAAATAATTGTTGGCGCATGCTTTTTAGAAACAAATATCTCGACAGGAATTTATCATGATTTTTTTATTTACCTTAAATATATCAACAGGGCCGCTCAGCATCCCGGTCTCCCTCGACCGTTTTGGCGAGCGAGGCCCTCGCTCCCGCATCAAGCATCGGGTCGCCAGGCCCTCTCTAGACGGACATCGGCGTGACTGTTCGCAGATTCAGAGAGGCCTATTCCCATGATCCAAAACGGCGGAACAGGACTGGAGCGATTCAAATCGTATTCTCGGACGCCTAGAACGAATATTTTAGAACTTTAAGATTGTCTTATTAGTTGTAGATGTATTTTATTCACTACTAAGCTATTTCATTATATGCACTCCCGAATAATGTGAATTATTACTTATTTAAATTTATAACCACAATCATTATATTACTTATCTAACAATTACAAAATATTACCATCATTTAAATAGTTAATCTACTCATAAGTATTTTGAATTTCATAATTTGGCCTTTTTCTATTTTTACAGACACTTCTACATGCAAAAACGACTGGCAGAGCGCTTTCAAGCCGCTCTAGGCTTACTGAAGAACGCCTATAGGCGTCTCTCAGAAGACAGAGGTCAGAAGACAGAAATCAGAAAGCACAAACTTTTCCTGCCGCCATCCGGGCGCTGCTCCCTGAAGACTGGAGCCTTGGCGCTTGAAATCACCACACAAAAGGAAAGATTTAGTGCCTAGGGCCCCTGCTTGCCGTTCCAGAAAGCCAAATATGGGTTACCGGCATCCCTCGAGGAAAGGTTCCAGAGGCCGGATTCAAGGAAGAGCGCCTTGCGCCGCTTGCATCCGAGTGCTGGTCTCTGGAACCTGCCGGCCTGGCGTTCCAAAATAACAACCACTATCAATATTTTTGTCGCCAAGCCGGCTCGCGGGATGCAACGGGGCGCCCGGCCGGGGCAAAGGGTTTGCCCGCCAGGGAGCCCATGCTTATGGGGTTGATCTCTCATGATGGGTGGGGGTATAGTACGGTCAACCGAGAAGCCATAACCGTTGCTTTCCCAATGCTTGTACCGCCGGTTTGAAAACCCAACGACAATTTGCGCATCACCTTATTTCCCCGCGGGGAGGGGACCATTCAAGTGCCTCTACCATCTTCAAATCAGCCGCAGGGGCTTCAAGCCACCCGCAAGGTGCTCCCGGCCCGCTACAAGATCAAGGAAAACGAGGACGGAAGGTTTCTGACCTGCGTGGAAGAACCCCACATCGCGGTTTGGATCAAGAGAAACTACAATATTTCCGCCTCGGCAGCGCGAAAATACCCGTCCGGCTCGATTTTTTTGGACGGCGCCGCTCAGGCCGAGCCGTTCATGGATGTGCAGCGCGGAGTGTACAACCTCGATCATCACGAGGGATGTGTCCGCGCGTTCACCCTGGCGACCTGCGAGCAGGCCATGGTCCTCATTCGCAAGGGTTTGGACCTGACAACGGGAGAATGGAACCTGTACGCCAACGAGCCCGATCTGGATACGGTCATGGCCATTTGGCTGTTCCTCAACCATCGCCGCATCAATGACGAGAATCCGGAAATTCGCCAAACCCTAATGCCCGTGATTCGGTTACAGGGGATCATCGACGCCCACGGGCTCGAGCTTCGCGAGCTTTCCGGCTTCCCCGAACCCCTGCAGAAGGAAACGCTGGCCATCATCGACCATTTGCGCGCCCTGGAGTTGGAGCTCAAGAAGAGCGACCGCTGGTCGGACACCGACGTGTTGGAATACACGCTCTCCGCGCTCGGGGTCATCGATGAAACCGTGTATTCCTCCCGCCACTTTGACGAGTGGAGCGACAATGAAGAGCTCGCCCGATTTTCGATCGGCTCGGACCGCATCGCGGTGGTCTGCCGGTCGGAGCTCGGCGTCTACGAGGTGGAGCAACATCTGCGCAAGACCCATGGAAACCGCTTCGGCCTGCTCATCCTACAAAAGGACCCGGCCAATTACACATTGCGCCAGGTGGATTCCTTCCTGCCCACCAACCTGGAGCCACTTTACGATCGGCTCAATACCCTGGATCCGGCGGTCCGGGGCGATCAACGTTGGGGAGGCGCCACGGATATCGGCGGCTCGCCCCGGTCGGTGGGCACCAGGCTGGGTTACAAGGAAATCGTGGAAATCGGCAAATGGGTTTTTCATCCCAAGAAACGGCGCCAGCGGTTGGGCGCCATGCTGTTTACCGTGACCCAGGCGTTGGCCGCCTTGGTAATCGCCTTTTTTTCCATGGTCGCACTGTTCCCCGGCTCCCGTTTCCGGGGATTCCTTTTGGAGGCCGGCCCCATTCCCAACCTCGGTTTCGCGGGCCTACTGGCCCTGGTAGCGCTGGTTCTTATCTTTGTGGGTTATCGCCACCAACCCCATTTTTTCGGGTTGCGCGAACCCAGGAGCGCGGGTTGGCTTGCCCTTTTGCCCAGCGCCTTGCTGGCCGCCGGCCTCGGCGGCGCCTGGGCCCCCATGTCCGGCGCCCACATCTGGCCGGCGTCCGGGGATTCGCAGTGGTGGTTTCTGGCCGTGCCCCTCGCCCAGGCCATCGGCTGCGAGTTATTGTTTCGTGGCGCAATGTTCGGCCTCTTGGTGCGCTCCTTCAAAATCATGCGCCATGGAGGGCCCTGGTTTCTGTCATGGCCCACGGTGATCACGGCTCTGCTTTCCACGGCGGCGACCTTGCTGGTATTCACCCCACCGGACTGGCTGTTTCCCGGGCGGGACACCTTGCTTTCCCCGCTGGTTTTCGGCCTGGCCGCCCTTGCGATGGGCCTGGTTTGCGCCCTGGCCCGCGAGCGCTGGGGAAGCCTGATCGCGCCCATTGTTCTGCATGCGATCGCGGCTACCCTGATTTGGGGCCTGGCCCCCTCACTCTTCTACTAATCCATCTCGGACTCATGGGCGCGCCCATATGGAGATGAAGAGGATTCGACCCTTACCGCGAAAGGAATGGCGGTCTTCTCCATGCGATCGGGAGGCCGGACCCACTTAAACCGGATTGGGAGTTAAGCGTTCACGGGCCTGAAAATAGGCGGCAAGCTCCGACTCGCACCGAATATGAACGCCGGCGGCCTTTTTGAGACGGTCCATGATCGACACGCCCCAACCCGTTTCTTCCAAGCCATCGATAAGGATGGTGGATACGCCGACTTCGTCCATGGCCCGCAATCGGTCGTAGAGATGCGTCGCCAGGGTTTCCGGGCTCTCCACCTGGTGGTGGACCCGATTGCTCCAGCCAGCGGGCAGGCTCAGCGGCCGTTCGCCGATATAACCGACCCGCTCCACGCCGCTGGCCAACAAAAATTGCAAAAGATCCTGAAAGGCCGGTGTCCCGAGAGCGGGCGCCAGCAAGATGGTTTCGGCCTCCGGGCTGTAATGACGATAACGGATTCCGGGCGAGCGGTTCCGCATTTCTCCATCGGCTACATTCTCGCGCACCGCCCCGCATACCCGCTCCAGATCCTCGGCCGTCACCATGCCGGGCCGCAACACGACCGGTTGCTCCCCGGTTAGGTCCAAAACCGTGGATTCGATCCCCACGCGGCAAGACCCGCCGTCGAGAATGAGGGGAATGCGGCCATCCAGATCATGCAGCACATGTTCAGCCTTGGTTGGACTGGGCTTACCGGAGAGGTTGGCGCTTGGCGCGGCCACCGCAAAACCGGCCTCGCGAATGAGCGCCAAGGCAACCGGATGGTCGGGCACCCGAACGGCCAGGGTATCCAATCCGCGACAAACCGTTTGCCGCAGCTCGGGTCCAGCCCGCAATACCAAGGTCAACGGTCCCGGCCAAAACGCGCGCGCCAGGGCTTCCAAACGCCGGTCAGGGACATGGCAATAGCGATGCACGTCTTTCCAGTCAGCCAAATGCACAATCAAGGGATTGTCGGCAGGTCGGTTCTTGGCCTCGAATATTTTGGCGACCGCGCTCGGGTTACTCGCGTCCGCGCCCAGCCCGTACACGGTTTCCGTGGGAAAGGCCACCAATTCGCCCCGCCGCAGCAGAGAGGCGCCCTCGAGAACCGCGGCGTCTTTGCGCGGATCGCCTTCAACCGGAAGCAAACGCGTGATGATGGGCATGGCAACCATCCTGGTTTTTACCAATCGGTAACATGGGTTCTTTGTTTAATTTCCTCATTCAGCATTTGACTGAGTTGATCCAAGTCCATGGATTTTTGCTGCTTGATCTTATAGCGGCGAACCGTAACCCTTCCCTCGCTTTCCTCGCGCTCACCCACGATCAACAACAGGGGTACGCGAGATACCGTATTGGTACGGACCTTTTTATTGAAGGTTTCGTTGGAGTCATCCACCTCGGCGCGCACCATATCGGCGCGCAAATGTTCCTGGACCTTCTGGGCATAGGGAAGGAACTTCTCGCTCACGGGGATGACGCGAACCTGCACGGGCGCGAGCCAGGTGGGAAAGGCGCCGCCATAATGCTCGATCAAAAAGGCGATGAAACGCTCATGAGTGCCCAGGGGCGCGCGGTGAATCACAAAGGGCGTATGCATCTCCCCATCCGCGCCCACGTACTTCAGCGCAAACCTTTCGGGAACCGCGAAATCGAGTTGGTTGGTGGAGAGGGTAAACTCCCGATCCGTCACCGTCTGAAACTGGATGTCTACCTTGGGTCCATAGAAGGCCGCCTCACCGGTGGCCACCTGGTAGTCCAGGCCGGATTCTTCCATGGCCTCCCTGATCAGGCGTTCGGAATGGTCCCATGCCTCGGGATTGTCCACGTATTTGCCTCGCGGATCCGTTGAATCGCGCAGACTCACCCGCATGTAGTAATTTTGGAAACCAAAAATGTCGTAAATTGTCTTGTGCAGTTGCATTACGCTGATGAACTCGCTCTTCACCTGGTCGGGCGTACAGTAGATATGCGCGTCGTTCATGGTCATGCCGCGCACCCGGGTAAGTCCCTGAAGAGCGCCCGAGCGTTCGAACCGATACACCGTTCCATATTCCGAGAGCCGCAGGGGCAGATCGCGATAGGAACGGGGCCGGGCCGAAAATATTTTGTGATGATGAGGGCAGTTCATGGGTTTCAGGTAAAAGCGCTCCAGGACTTCCTCGCCCTGATCACCCTCCTCGGCGCGATCCTCCACCTCCATGGCCGGGTACATGCCCTCCTCGTAATAGGGAAGATGGCCGGAGGTGTAGTACAGCTTTTCCTTGGTGATATGGGGCGTGGCCACGAATTGATAGCCGCCCTTGAACTCCAGCTCATGGGCCAGCTTCTCCAGTTCCTGGCGCAGCACCGTGCCGTTGGGCAACCACAGCGGCAAGCCTTTGCCGATCTCATCATCCACCGCGTAGATATCGAAATCCGCGCCCAGCCTGCGATGATCGTTTTTTAGCGCTTCCTCGCGCTTGGCCTTGTAGGTCTTCAGTTCCTTATGCGAGGCGAACGCATAGCCGTAAATGCGGGTCATCATCTGATTGCGCTCGTCCCCTCGCCAATAAGCGCTTGCGATTGAATGCAAGGCGAAGCCTTTGGCGGGTAGTTGAATGGTATTGTCCACATGGGGCCCCTCGCACATGTCCATGAAGGGGCCGTTGGAGTAGAAAGTCAGGCTCTGCAAGCCCTCTTTTTCAATCAGCTCGCGGGCGTATTCCAGTTTATGGGGCTCGCCCATGGCCTCAATCCGCCGCAGCGCCTCTTCCTTGGGAAGGTCCTCGAACTGGAAAGCCTGCTTCTGCTTGATGATGGTCCGCATCAGGTCTTCGATTTGGGGAAGGTCGTCCTCGCTTAGCGGTTCGGGCAGCAGGAAATCGTAGTAAAAGCCGTTGTCGATGGCGGGCCCGAACCCAAGCTTGGTCCCGGGCCGGTACTGTTGCACCGCCTGGGCCAACACATGGGCCAGGGAATGACGCAGCTTGTGCAGAAAGCTGTCCGGCTCCATCACCGTCTTATTCATGGCCGATCCTCCCCGTTCTTTTTTCCACTCGCGAGCCGGGTAACCCGCGCCAAAGCACGGCTCCCGCGAAAGCAAGCCACTATTATAAGGCAGACGCCGCCGGCTTGGCGACCGAGGTTTTGGAGAAGGGGTCAAGTTTTTGGCAGCCGGGAAGGCGGCAATGCTTCCGAATGGGGCCAGGCCATTTCGCAATCGGATTGGGGCCAGGCCATTTTCCAAGGGATAGCGAATGCCGAGGGCCGCCGCGGGTTCCGCTTCTCTCTTATTTGATGAAACCAGGCGGTCCGTCGCTTATTGACCGGCTTCCATTTCCGCCCGCAACGCTCTTTTGAGGATCTTGCCGGTGGCGTTCATGGGCAAGGCTTCGCGAACCTCTACCAGCCGTGGGTATTTGTAGGCGGCCATGCGTTCGCGCGCCCAACTCACCACCGCTTCTGGCTCCAGACCGCAGCCGCTTTTGGGGACCACATAGGCCTTGATTTCCTCGCCGTGCTCCGAGTCGGGAACGCCGATCACCGCGGCCAGTGAAATCTCGGGGTGTTCGAGCAATACCTCTTCCAGCTCACGCGGGTACACGTTGAAGCCGCCCCGGATGATCATGTCCTTGAGCCGGTCGACAATGTAAAAGTAGCCGTCTTCATCCATCGTGCCGATATCGCCGGTGTGGAACCAGCCGCCGCGAATGGCCGCGGCCGTGGCCTCGGGCGCACGGAAATAGCCCTTCATGATGTTGTGACCGCGAATTGCGATCTCGCCCCGCTCGCCAATGGGCGCCTCGCGCCCTTTTTCATCCACCACCCGAACCTCCACACCCGCGATGGGAAGGCCCACGGACCCGGGTTTGCGCGGTTTTTCCATCTTGGAAAAGGTGGCCACGGGCGAGGTTTCCGAGAGGCCATAGCCCTCCAGGATCGGGACATGGAATTTTTTCTCGAAACCATGCAGCAACTCTACCGGCAAGGATGCGCCCCCCGAGGCGCAGACCCGCAACCGCTCCGCAATGGCGGGAAGGTCGAATTTTTGGTGGTCCGCCTGGTGCAGAATCGCCCAATACATGGTGGGAACGCCGCAGAATACCGTCACCCGCTCGCCCGCCATCAGCGCCAAGGCGGCATTGGGGTCGAAACGCGGCAGCAACACCAGCGTGGCGCCGCTCGACAAGCCGACATTCATCTGCACCACCTGACCGAAGGAGTGAAACAGCGGCAAGCATACCAGGTGGACATCATCGGTGCGGCCGTGCAGAATGCCCCGGCTGACCAAGGTGTTCATCACCAGGTTTTGATGCGTCAGCTCGGCGCCCTTAGGCCGCCCCGTCGTGCCCGAGGTATATAGAATCACCGCGGTATCCTCGCCCCTGGTTTGAACGGTTTCGAACAGGGTGGGATGGGGCCGGCATAACTCGTCCAAAGTGGGCGCGCCTTCAATGGAGGAAGCGCCGCCGGCCGCCGCGGGCAGCAAGCAGAAAGAGCGGCATTCCCTCACGCTTTGAAAACCCGCGTAACCCTGCTCGGCCATGGCCAACTCGGGCGTGCCCTCGAAGCAGAAATAGGCAACCGCCTGGGAATCCTGTAAATGGTAGGCGATCTCCTCTTTTTTCAGCAGCACGTTTAAGGGAACCACAACCCCGCCCGCCTTGAGGATGCCAAAATACACCATGGGAAAATAAGGCAGGTTGGGGCAAGAAAGCGCGACCCGATCTCCCGGTTTCACACCCCATTCCACCAACGCATGGGCAACCCGATTGGCGCCGGCATTCAATTGACCGTATTTCAACCGAGTCTCGCCCAAAACCACGGCCGCTTTGTCGGGGTACTCCCGGGCGCTGGTCTCCAAAAACGAAGATAAATTCAACATGACGGCCTCCTCCATTGGCGAAAAACCGGAACCTATACCCGGCTGGGGTTCCAACACATGGGCGTTGGAGCAACAGAGGTAGCGGATACCATGCTGCTCTGGCTCGAACCGGTGTAATGCCGAGAAAGAATAAGGTGAATCGTAAGGCAAGTCAAGAATCACCCAAACCGTTCTTGTCCCCGGCACGATGCGCGTATACTTACGGAAACTTTTTCGGTGGAGGCGACTCATGGATCAAGAGAAGCTGCTGGCGCGCATCATCGGCCAAAGTGGAACGCCCGATCTGATGGCGGCCCTCTGCGAGCGGATCAGCCCCACCGATCTGCAATCGCTGATGCTGGAGGTCTACCGCCGCCGCGCCGACGCCATCACGCCCGGATCGCTTTTGGCGGATTTCGAAAACAACCGCTTCACCCGCTTGTCCAAGAACGATCCGCGCCAGCAATTGCGATTCGACGACCTCGCCTTTTCGCTGTTGCCCGAGGACTGCCAGGCGGTGGAGCTTTCACCCGTCTGTCCGCTGGGAACCAGCTCGGTTCCCGCCACCTGCCACCAGAACAAGGTAATCACCACCAGCCGCAACTCCGAGGTCGTGGCTGACGCCACCAATGTCCTGGCCCTGGAATGCGCGCTCAGGCGGCGGGAGGCGCTCCGTCAGGGACATTTGCACAGATTGGTGAAGCTGGCCGCCAGCCATCGCCATGTGCGCGCCCAAGCCTTCGATAACCCCAACTTCACCGCCCACTTTCGTCTGTTCGTCATGGTCAGCGGGGGACGCGCCCGCGGGAACTATGAACTGGAAACCCGGACGCTAGGAGAGCAACTCGATTTCTGGCTTCAACTCATGCGCCGGGCGAAAGACCTGAATTACCATTTCACCGACATCCGCGTCAGACTCACGGATCTGACGCCGGGGGAAGCTCTGACGAGCCGGCTTCGAACGGAGGTCCTGGAACCGCTTTCCGCCCGTTTCACGGAGGTTGCCATCAGCCTTTTCCCCGAACGCAAGCGGGGACGCGGCTATTACGAAAACGCCTGTTTCCGCATCAACGCGCGCACCCCCTCCGGCGAGGATATCGAGTTGGGAGACGGGGGGTTTACGAATTGGACGCAACAGTTGCTCAGCAACCGCAAGGAACGCCTGCTGGTAGGGGGTCTGGGCAGTGAGGTGGCGATGCTGTTTCGCGCGCCCTAAGCTGGCGGTTCGGCAATCAAAAACCAAAGGGTAGGCGAATGCCCACGGTAAAGCCCTTGTAGTCATCGCCAAGCAGGAGTTGGGCGGTCCATTTCTGGTACTCGAAGCCCACGGCGCCCAAAGGGCTGTAATCGTCGTTGGGCAAATCCGCGAGACCACCGCTCAGCACCACGGCAAAGCGGCTGAGCCCGGCCAACTTCTTCAGGTCCTCGTTGAGACCGCGATACTCCTCATTGAGCTGCTTCTGGTTTTCGGCAAGCGCGCGCAGGTCCGCGATGTGTTTGGCGGCCGCCTCGGTTTCCTTTTCCAATTGGGCGATGTAGGTCCGCATGGCTTGCAGGTCTTTTTCCAGCTTCTCCACATTCACCTGGTTAATTCTAGCGTCTTCCACCAACTTGTTGAGCGTATCCTTTTTTAAAAGCAGGTATTCCTGTTCGCCGATGAACACGCTCCAGTAGTCTTGCTTGATCTCTTGAACCTGCAAAGCTTGGCCATCCAGAGCGCATTCCAATTCCTGCGCATGCGTGACCGAAAAGAGAATCGCCAGACAACCCCATCCCCAAAACCATTTCATCGGCTTCCTCCTATCAACTTTTCGATCTCCGCGACCAGGTCATGCGTTGAAATATCGGCGTGTTCCTCGCGAATGGTTTCAATCGCTTCCCGGGCCTCTTCATCATTGGTTTTCAGCGCTTCCAAATAGGCTTCCTTGATCTTGGCGGTTTCCTCGCGAATTTTGTCGTAGGCCAGGCCCGACTCCTGAGCCTTTTCCTCCAGTTCCGCGTTCAATTTCTCCAGATCCCGAATGCGTTCCTCGCGCTCCTTGATCCGCTCCATGATTTTCGCCCGCCGCTTGGCCTGCCAGAAAAAGAAGATCCCCAGTCCGGTAAACCCCGCCAGAATGGCCCAAGACCTGCGGCTCGTGATTTTGAAATCGAAAAGAAACAACACGAACAGAATGGCGAAAACGGCAAAAAAGAGGATGTTCTCCAAGTTGAGAAAGCCGAAGAGGTTGAAACTCATCAGTCCAGGCCTCCCCTCGGGTTGCCCGCGCGGGCCTCGATGCGGCTGATGATCTCGTGCAGGGGCTCAACCCCCAGGGAAATGCCCACCGCCGACAACAAACCGCAAAAAAGCGGGTTGGAGGTAATGAATGTAAAGATTTCCGCATTCGGCAATGCCTGTTTGTAGAAATCGGCTACCGTCTCCAGCAGGTTGAAGCTCTTGACGTCGGCCAGCCAGAAAACCAGCGCCAATGCCAGAAGAAAGGAAAGAATCCGCCCGCCGACCCGCTTGTACTGGATGCGGATGAGGTTCGCGCTGACGATATGGCGGCCTCCCTCGTGGCGGGGCTCGGCCACCATGTTCCAGAAGATCTTGTACATGGCTTTGAGGGCGCGGTTGCCTCCGCCCTGGGTTCGCCGCAATTGGCTGAGACGCTCGCATAGCGCGCGCGCCTTGCGGTTCCAACAATTGCTCAGCCGCTTACTCCGGTGCTCGATGTAGTTGTAGCAGGCCATGAGCACCTCCACCAAGCGCTCCACCAGCAAGGCCAACAGCAGGTAGAGGAAGAGCACGTAAACGGCCGTGGTCACCACCTCGATATTGGAATCCGCGGGCTGGCTGGATTCGGATTCCCCGGCTTCCTGATCTTGATTGGCAAGGGTTTGGATATCCCCAGCGGCATCCACGGGAGGCGGAGGATCCTGGGCGAGGGAAAAAACCGGGCAAAGCAGGAGCGCGCAAACCAAAAACCCTAACCGGAAGGAAGAGGACAGTCTGAGCCGGATCTTGCCAATCGCCTTGGCGGTCAGAATCCTTAATTTTGTGCCATTTTTTTCAAACGCCAAGGCTACAGTTGCAAGTGTCAAGACACAAGCCGCAAGCGGGGGGCAAAGTAAATCCAACTTGTGGCTTATAGCTTGGAGCTTGTTGCGTGGTGCCGCGCAACCGGAAACGACAAGCCTTGATGGGCTGGGCGCCCCCGGCTGGGGCCTGGCCCCGCTGGAAATAGGTTTCATGGGGTGATGCATATTCATGGGATCACGTGTTCGGCGGGAGTTGGAAACGGACCATGGGCGTGGTTTCAAAGAGGCCGAGGGCCGTTTTGAACGCATTATCGTCCTTCCATTGCTGGTGGTAATGTTGAATTCTCTGTTGAAAGAGTGAATGGGGAAAGCCGCTGCCGGGGCAGGCGGTCGCGGCCAGGTAGCGATGGGGCGCGATGCCCACCGCGGGGTCGCCAGCCCCAGCGCGGGGCTTCTCACTGAAAGGAAACTGGAAATCCACGCCGTAGAAAAGCGACCAAAAGGCGATCAGTCGCGAGGCCGCGTCTAGTTGCTCGGCTGTGGGTTGTTTGAGGCCGAACCTCCCATTGTGGTTGGAGCCGGGCACGGAGGGATCGGTTTCGAAGTTGCCTTGGAAGGCGAGGCCCAATGAGTGGTAGTTATGGCCCTTGGCGTGGTTGCCCACCCGGTCCCAGCGGCAGATGAACCGCAGGGCGCCGTCTTGAAATGCCACGGCGTGGTAACCGGTGAGCCAACCCTTGCGGTCGAATTCGCGAACCACTTCCTCAAAAGGCGCATTGCTGTGCATGGCGGTGTGGTGGTAGACGATCAGATCGATGGGCCGATCGCGAAGATGGGTGTTCTCCAACCGTCCGGGACGGTCGCCGCCCCTGTACTGAAACCCCACCAATTGCTCGATGCTGGAGACGACGGTGACATCCGCCGCGGGGCTTCCGCCGGAGGCATTCGTACTTGGGGGCGCGTCTTGGGGATCTTCCAGGAGGGACGGCTCCTGGCGTTGCTGCTCCCGGGTCAACTGGATTTTGCGGCTCACGAGAAATTCGATCAGGAAGTGGATCGGTTTGCTGCCGCCGCCGACGATGATGCCGGTTAAAACGTATTCCCAAAAAGCCGGTGCCGACATGGACCCGGCCAACTCGACGCCCGGCTCCCAGGCCAACAAGGGCCACGCGGAAAAACCGGCGATTTTGCAAAGCAGGATCGCGGTGGCCACGCCCAGGAGTTGCAGATAGAACTCCTTGTAAACCTTGGATCCGTCGTCCCGGCGGCGAAGCTTTACCTCGAAACGGCCGTCCGGATCATCCTCGGCCGGAAGGTCCGGGTGGGTTTCGATTTCTTGGAGAATCGGTTCTTCCCCGGGGCCGGGTGGTTGGCGCAACAGATCGGACTCATGAGCGGCCCGCTCCAGCGCCTCCATCTTTTTTCCCACCTCGAGGAGGGGCGCGGCTTCCGTGGAGGTTTTGGCCAGCCAGAGATGGTCCATGAGCCAGCTCAAAAACTCCAAAAAGCGTTCGACCAAAAGCGCCAAAAACAGCATATTGCCGAGGATAGCCAGCAGTGGGCTAAGGGGAACGTACCCATCCATTTGGGAAAACCTTTTGCGGTAAATTCTGTTCTCATCATAGCGAGTCTCGCGGCAAAATGAAATCTCTTTTTAATCGATGTTTCCGGTAAAACCTCAAATCTTCCAGGACCAACTCGGTTGGGCATCATGGAGACCTTGACGCGGCAGCCTCCATTCACATCAATGGCCGCCCGGTTGCGGAGCGCCTACCGGCCGGCAAAAACGAATTCGCTTTACCCGGGCCGCGAAAAGAGGATAATGGAGCCAACTAATTCACGAGCCCGAGGTCCCGCCGCATCATGACGGGAGACCGGATCATTTCAAGAGGTTGTCATGTTGTGGTTGTTGCTTTTTTCCCCTATTTCGCTTTGGCAGGAGAAGGCGCCCGCCTTTCCCGAGGGCCAATGGGTCGATCTTACCCACCCCTTTTCCGCACAGACCCTTTACTGGCCCACGGGCCGTCCCTTTGTGCTGGAATCCGAGTTCGCGGGCACCACGGACAAGGGGTTTTACTACGAGTCCAATCGCTATAGCGCTTCCGAGCACGGCGGCACGCATCTGGATGCGCCCATCCATTTTGCCGCGGGAAAATGGAGCGCGGATGAAATCCCCCTGGAGAAGCTGAGCGGGCCCGCCGTGGTGATCGATGTCAGCCGCAAAACCAAGGGCCAGCCGGATTACCAGGTCGGGGTCGCCGACTTTTTGGACTGGGAGAAACGCCATGGACGCCTGCCCGTTGGCGCGATCGTATTGCTAAACACGGGCTGGGCCGGCTTTTGGCCGGATCCCGCGCGGTACCTGGGCACGGCTGAGCGGGGTCCCGAGGCGGTGCCCAAGCTCCACTTTCCCGGTTTGGACCCACGCGCCGCGCGCTGGCTGACGGAAAACCGAGAGATCGACGCCATCGGGTTGGATACGCCCAGCATCGATTTCGGACAATCCACGCTATTCGAAAGCCATCAAATCCTCTTCGCCAAAAACATTCCGGCCTTCGAGAACCTGGCCAACCTGGACCAACTGCCGCCGACCGGCGCTTATGTCATTGCCTTGCCCATGAAGATCGAGAAAGGGAGCGGCGGCCCCCTGCGCGCGGTCGCCCTGCTGCCCTGATTCAAGGGTCCGCAACCCGATCGGCCGGGTAATTTTGCCCACCTCGGTCTTGCCAGACCAACCTCCGGCCGCCGTCCTCGAAAACGATCCAGGCATACATGGACCGGTAGAAAAAACGGCCGTCATCCGTGGGATAGAGATAGGTAGGGTAGCCTCCGCTGCCGCGCAACATGGGGTATCCGGCATCGAGTGAAATGTCGAGATAAAAACCGGGAAACAATTGGTACCGGCCGATCAAAGCCTCCAAATCCAACCCATCCAGGCTCCCCTCGGCGGGCGGCAAGAAGGGTTCGTATTCCTCGTCGAGCGCCACCGCCGCGAGGCCCGCGGCCAGAATGCTCAACGCACCGCTGCGCACATTCGATAGGTACGCGATGGTGAGGTCTTCCGCCACGAACCGTTCCAATGAGGCGTTGAACCCGTTCACCACGCCATCATGGCCGATCACGCTCCTTCCCATGCGGCGATACACACCCAACCCAAAGGATCTGCCAACCTCCGGGGGCTCGAACATCTTTTGCCGCGATCGCTCGCTCAAGAATTCGGTTTCGTGCAAGGAATGGTTCCATTTCCAAAGGTCTTCCACCGTGGAGTAAAGCGAACCCGGACCGGTGACGTTGGAGAGGTCCTCTAGCGGGGTATCGATTAGCGAGAGAGGCGGAGGCCCGGGATCGTAGCCTCGCGCCTTACCTTCTCGGACGGCTCGCGCGCCGGGCCCTCCGGTTCGAGCCATGCCCAGCGGCTCGAAAACGTTTTGGCGCAGAAAGTCATCGAAGGCCATGCCCGCCACCTTTTCCACAATGAACGCCAACAGGATATAACCCGAATTGCTGTAGCTTTCCCGTTCGCCGGGCGCGAACGCCAAGGGCTGTTTCGCGATAGCCCGAGCCAGGGTCGCCAGGTCTCGCGGTGTTTGACGCTTTTGCCAATCATCGAAAAGATCGCGGTGGATGCCACTCGTATGGCTGAGCAGGTGATGCAGGCGAATGTTTTCGCCAGCGGAAAATTCCGGCAAATAATTGGTGATTGGGTCGTCGGTGGAGAGCAGACCGCGCTCTTCCAGAAGCAGCATGGCCGCCGCGGTAAATTGTTTGGAAATGGAGCCGATGCGAAAGATGGTATCGATGTTGTTATGGGTAGATTCCCGCCAGTCGGCCATGCCATAGGCCTTTTTGAAAACGACCCGCCCCTTTTGCGCAATGAGAATCGAGCCGCTGAAATCCCGGCTCGCCAAATAGGGCGCCACCAAAGCGTCTACCTTTTGCTCTGTGCCGTTCTCGGTTACCGGCGTTTGGCAAAGGGCCGGCAAACAAAGGAGCCAAATCAAACCGATATTCGATTTCATTCCAAATCCTCCCGCCCGCGAATTACATTTATCCCCATCCTTGTGCATGGGTTTTCTTACGTTGGGGCCGAGCGGAAGGATGCAAATGCGCCGCGCGTCTGGAACGAGGCGATCTAGCCCTTGCGTTCCAGATATTCCTTGGAAAAAGCGGGCGGGTCGAAGTCTCTCGGGTTCGGCTGAAAAGCCATGGCCTTGCGGTCCTTGTCGATGGCCACGTAGGCCACTCGCGCAACGGTGACCATGACCCGTCCGCCCTTCTTGGTTTCACGAGTGGAAATGACCATGATCTCGGTGGTGATGGAGGTTCGGCCGGTGGCGACGATGCGGGTGTAGAAGCTCACAAGATCGCCCACGAGCACGGGCTCCTTGAAGATCACCTCTTTCATGGCCACGGTCACTACTTCCTGGCCGCAAAGGCGCTTGGCCTCGATCGCGCCCGCGATATCGAGATAGGAGAGGATCACCCCGCCGAAAATGGTGCCGTGCTGGTTGGTCGCCTTGGGCAACAACGAGGTTCGTATCGATAAATTCCAGCCATCTAAATCCGCGGCCATTGCGCTTCCCTCCCCTTCTTGTTCTCCCACGTTTCCTACATTGCCGGACGTGGTTCCACGGCTAGCGCCAGGCCCGCGCTAAAACTGAATTTTGACCTTGCGTTCCTGAATGGTTTCCGCGCCGGTGCGCGCGTTGGTGGCGATCACCCGAATATCGTGCTCGCCCTCGGTGGAGAATGTAAGCACCGCGCGAAAGGCGCCATTGTCCATCATCACGGCGGAGGCGCCGTTTACGGTGACGCGCGCATCCGCGAACGTTCGTCCGGACACGATCACCATATCATTGATAATCTCGAACTCCAAGCCCACGATAGTGGGCCCTTTTTCCGGTTCGCCCCGCTGCTTTTCCAAGGCCTTGGGCGCCTCGGCGGCGCCTTGCTTGACGGTAAGCCTGGAGGCGGGACTGAAGGGACCGGCCACATTCTCCCAGGACAGGCCGCGCACCCGCCAGTAATAGGTGCCGGGCGCAAGCGAAACGGAAACCGAACTGTCGGCGGCATCCGTTCGATCGTGAACGCGGGTTACGAAGAGCGGATGCTCGCTGATTTGGATTTGGTATTGATCCACCTGAAGCGGAAAATGCCAGCGGAAGCTGATCTCGGCTTCATTCCCATGGGGCACGACCAGGGTTTGATAATCGAGGGGCGCATCCAGGGTGGGCCTGACGGGAATGTCTACCCGGGTAAAGGCATTGTCGCGCCACAACAAGCCGGTGTACTTGCCCAACTTGCCCTTTTTCGCGCCTTCGTGCCAGGATAGGTTTCCGTCGTAAACCGCGACATAACCGGTTTCAGTAATCACATCCCTAACCATTTGCAGGTCAAACCGTCCCTTGGCAGTGGCTTGTAACTCACCCATCTCCAGCATGATGCGGCCACGGCCCTTGGATTTAGAAAGGGAGAGCGCGCCCTTTTGCAGGGAAAGCCGCAGGGCGTTTTCCTGCTTATCGAAATCATCGAGGCGCAAATCCGATTGCGCGGCCAGGTGGAGCGTCAGGTTTGGAAAGGGCCGCAGCAACACGGCGGAGCGGATATCGGTCCGAATCCGTTGCAGGTCTTCCGGCGCCTCCCCCTCTGTCAGAGCGCGCATGCCACCGCCATCGCCGGCCTGGTATTCGGCCTCGCCGAGCACCACGATTGGCTTCACGAGGGAGTCCCGCGGCCGGTTGAGCTTCTTCGCGAAACGATCCACACGCAACGCGACCTGTTCAATGACGCGATCTGCCCGTTCGAGCTCGTTTTCAACGATCAGGTCCGGCACGTTTTCCAGCCGCTTTTTGCAATCGTCGAGTAGCTCGTTGCCCGCATCGTCATCGGCATTGATAAGCACCTCAAGATCTTGCAACTGTTGCTGAACCTGGTCCAACCGATCCAAGAGCTTTTCTTTGGACAGCGTCCACCAACACCCGCAGAGGGCAAGGCACAACCCCATGCAAATGATGCGTCGCTTTTTCAAAACCGACTTCCTTTGTAGGAACTCCCCAAAATTATGGTTTTGGCTGGGATTGCCAGGGCTTGCGTTCGAAGTAAGAGTTGGTTTCCTGAACCACTACCTTGGATAGCAACCACAGCGCCAGGAGATTGGGAATGGTCACGATACTGAGGAAAACATCGCCGAAATTCCAAATGACATTAAGTGACACCGTGGCGCCCATGAAGTGGAACATCAAGAAGACGATCTTGTAGGGAACGATCGCGCCCTTGCCAAAGACATAGCTCACGCAACGATCGCCGTAATAGCTCCAAGAAATGGCGGTGGAAATGCCAAACAGCGCCACGCAAAGCATCACGATATAAGCGCCGATCTTTCCGAGGCTATTCTCGAAGGCGATCGAGGTCAGGGGCGCGCCGGTTTCCACGGCATCGCCATACAGCGACGAGTATTCCTGGCCATCGGAGCCGATCGCTTTCTCGGCGTCGAAATCAATGGTTCCGCTGAAGGGCTGGGTCTGCTCCTTGTCGGTATAGAACCGATCCACGGCCACCTCATGCCATGCCATGCGCGAGCCGCCATCCGCGTACTGCGCGTCGCCATTTACCACGGTCAGGCGCTGCAAGGCGTCGCCGGCGTTTTGGTTGTTCTGTTCATCCACCATCACGAAGGACAGGTCTCCTGAACCAAGCTCCAGCTCCGAACCGTGTTTTTGGCTCCAGACGCCCGTGGTGACGATTACCAAACCGGTAATGGTGCAGATGATGAGCGTATCGATAAAGGGTTCGAGCAGCGCCACCACGCCTTCTGAAACCGGTTCGTCGGTTTGCGCGGCCGCGTGCGCGATCGGCGCGGAACCCTGGCCAGCCTCATTGGAGAACAGCCCGCGCTTGATGCCCCAGGTCAGGGTCAAAAGGAAGGCGCCCGTTCCCGTGCCCGCCACGCCCGCGGTCGGGTTGAAGGCCTCGGTGACGATTAGGCCGAGCGAAGGAAAGATCTCGCCGAAATTCATGCCCAGAATGATGAGCGCGCCCAGGATGTAGAGCGTGGCCATCATCGGCGCGAGGATCGAGGTCACCCGGCCGATGCGCCGGATCCCGCCGATGATCACCATCGCGACCAGGCCGGCGAAGATCAGCGCGGACCAGACCAGCGGGATGCCCCACTCCGACCTCACCTGGG
>JBGTRP010000001.1:0-37665 GCA_041940685.1 Acanthopleuribacteraceae bacterium | reverse complement strand
TTTTAACGGGGAATATTTTTCTTCGCCCGGCGCTCTCATTGGAATGAACATGGCGAGCAAAACCCCGGCCAAAGTCGCATGGACTCCGGATTTGAGTAGCGCCACCCACATGATCAGGCCTATGAAAATATAGGGGCTTTTTTCAACTACGCCGCGCTTATTGAGGTAAAACAAGACACAAATGCAAAGGCCAGATGCGGCCAATGCCACAAAGGAAATTTTGCTGGTATAAAAGAAAGCGATGATCATGATTGCGCCAATATCGTCAAAAATGGCCGTGGAGGTGAGCAGTACCTTGAGGCTGATTGGAACCCTCGATCCCAACAGAGATAGTATGCCCAGGGCGAAGGCAATATCTGTCGCCGCGGGAATGGCCCATCCTTGCAATGCAAAAGCGTCATGGTGATTGAAAGCGATGTAGATTGTCGCCGGAAGCACCATGCCGCCCAACGCTCCCAATCCGGGCAAAACGATCTTATTCCATTCTGAGAGCTCACCTTCAACGAACTCCCTTTTTAATTCGAGCCCAACCAGTAAGAAAAAGACCGCCATTAATCCATCATTGATCCAGAGCAGCAGAGGTTTGTCGATGGCAAAATTCCCCACACTCACGGCGACCGGCGTATCGATCAGTAGATCGTAATAGGAACGAAGGGGTGTATTGGCTAACACAATGGCCGCAAGGGCGGTAGCCATGAGCAAAATGCCGCCGGATGATTCCTTCTTAAAAAATGTAGTGATGTTGGACTGCCGAATTGTGATCACGATTTAACCTCACAATCTTTAAGGGCTCAATGGAGAAATCTTCAATAGTGCGGCATTGTATCCGGGTTTGGGCAAGCCGTCAAAAAACCAAAGGGCTGTGACCGAGGCGTTGCTGCCTGAGGCAAAAGTCAGGTTCGTCATGGGTTTGGCTAGAAATGGCAGGCGGCATTCGCGGGTATTTGGCTCAATTCGAAAGCTGACCAAAAGAGTGGCTCAGGCTCTTCAAACTTGCTGGTAAAAATTGCATTGGGGGAAAATCTACAGTAGACGCCAGCATTCACCCCGCTCCCCTGTGCTGAACCGACCCGCCCAATGCTAAAAAACTTGGTGAGATAAAAGAAATCACCTCATTCAAAGGATAGCGATCTATAGGAAAAATGTGGATATAGCCAAACTTGGGTTAGAATGAGAGTAACGGCCTGCAAATTCTCGAATCCCAGCGGAGGTTACATTGAAGCCACGCCTCATGAGGATCGCTTTGCCCTTGGCCCTGGCGTTTTACATTCCTTACCCCAGACCCGTCATAGCCCAATGTGATTTCGCCATCACCCACTTCCTTTTCAGGTCTTTAGCATGACCAGCAGCGATGACGGCGCTTTTCTGCTGCTTAGTTTCTCTTCCAGCCTGGTTCGTTATGAAATTAGCTCCGGAGCCAGCTTGACCCTGGATCCGCCCAATATCTTTGCCCCTCCCTTTGCACCCTCCGAGATCGATAATGATGGAGACCGCATCGCCTATGTTGGGGTTGATCCCAACAACTATCTATGGTCGAACCTCTATCTTTACGACATTCCTACTCAAACATCGACGGTACTCCTTTCCCTGGGCAGTGCCTTCTCGGTTGCACTGTCCTTCAGCGGGAATGGTGAGCGCTGTCATTCCCACACTCACTCCTTTCGGACTGCTTTTGCTGATCGCGGCCCTCGTGATTGGCGCCCTCTTTTTCCGGAAAAAGCGGCCAAGTTCGGTAGGTTGAATTCGCGCGGTGAAGCAATGACCTGCTTACTTCTTGAAAATAAGGGGCGGAGGTCGATATGACTTTTCTTTGTGTTCTTGTGTCCTTGATAGGTTTCGATGCTGAAATACTTTTCCCGGTTGATTCCCATCAATGGCTCGCGACGGACTGGGGTTCGCCGAACTCGGTGGAGGCGGTTGCGTTCGAAGGAAGGAATTGTTTGCGCTTGCAGGTTACGAGTTCCACCACACCATGGACCCTGATACACAGCAAGCGTTTTCCCGCGGAAAACTGGAGTGGGAACCTATTTCTAAGGGCGGAAGCCCACTTGGCGAACAGCGGAAATAGTCGGTTGAAAATTGAGGTGCGGGATTTCGAAAATTTCGAGAATGTCCTTTTCCACAACAGTCAGCGCTTGGCTGTAGACGATTGGCAGACTGTAAGCTGGCCCCTACCGCCCAGCCTCGATTCCGTGGGAACCCTGTCTTTTGTCCTGGAAGGCTTTGGCAACAGCTTGCCGATTTTACATCTCGACAACCTTCGGTTGGTAAACGGCCTCGGTGAGGAAATTCCCTGGGATCAGATGGACGATCTGAGCAATTGGTTTTATTTTGGGAATTGGTTCAATTGGTCGCTAATCGATATTAGCGCCGATTCCTTCCCGGGAATCGAGATCATTACCTCCGCGGATGGTTCTCCCGCCAGCCCAACGGCCGCCCTCTATTTGCAGTGGGATTTCAACCTTGGTCAGGATCCTGGCGGGCCAACAGCAGAAATTGGCAATAATGGACCTTCTGGTAAAGGACTCAACGCGGATTTCTCTCAGGTAGACCGGATCGGCGCCTGGGTAAAAGCGACCAGCAGCCAGGTGGCGGTGCGGGTCTTTTTTTTCGATGGGACGGAGGGGTTCGCCACGGCATCCACATTTCTTCAGAGTCCGAACACATGGCAACAAGTCATTTGGTCCATACCTTGGCCCGAGGACTTTGACCGAACCGATGTGGATGAAATCAAGCTCGTCATTGACGGCATTCAAGATACAACTGAAGGTCAGGCCTGGTTTGACCATCTCACTCTGCATACGGATGAGCCGGAGGCATCGCTTTCGGGGGCGATCACAACCATCACCGATTACAATGCTATCGCCACCAATAGCGAAGGCGGGTGCAAGTTAGTGACTCATCTAGGCGGGGCCTTCGGTGAGCTCAACAAAGACAACATCCTTATTGAACACGACCCAGAAAATGGGCGCAATGGCTCCACGGCAGCCTTGAAGCTGAATTACTTCAACCTAAACGAAGAGTTCACCGGCCTGTGGACGAGCCTCATGGGACGATCAGACTATCCCGAATTTACCCTTGACCTGTCTCGATGGCAATACCTTCGGTTTTACGTGCGTGCATGTGGGGCGACCAGCGGGAGTTACAACTTAAAACTGGAGTTAAAGGACAATAGCGAGCTCCCGTTCGAGCATACGGCCTATACCTATATCCCACTAGACGGAAGCGATACAGATTGGCGCGCAATAACTGTTTCCTTGGATCTCGAGGACCTTGAGCAATGGTCCTACAACCGTTTTCAACCCGATCCTATGAGGGCGAAAGAGCTTGTATTTGTATTTGAAAGCCATTTCAACCCGGATTCGGGCTGCTTCTTTTTCGACGATATTGAATTGGTCGATACGAATCAAACGACGCCGCCCGTTACTGAAGATTCCGATGATGAAGCGGTGTTAGCCTATCTATTGGAAAGGAATTTCCAGTACTTTCTGGAGGCCGTACATCCCGATACCGGCCTGGTGCTCGACCGCCTCTCATTTTCCGATCTGGCGACGGTAGCGGGAACCGGTTTCGGGCTGGCCGCCTGGTGTCTTGGTGCCGAAATCGGGCTTCTCACCCGCGATCAGGCCTTCGAAATGGCAAGCAAAACGCTTCACACTCTGGCCATGACCCAAATGGGTTTCACAACCATGGCCGGCCCCCCTCCCACTTCCGAAGATCAGATTGGCGTAAACGGGTTTTTCTACCATTTCTTAGACTCCCGAACAGGGTTTCGCAAGGGCGGAAGCGAGCTGAGCTCGGTAGATACCGCGCTTTGTCTCATGGGGGTGCTCGCCTGCAAGGGAGCCATGCGCGAGGAAAATGGCTACCTGGCTACCCAGGAAGCTGAAATTCGAGATTTGGCAGACCAGATACTGGAGCGTGTGGATTGGCCTTTTTTCCGCCATCCTGACAGCGGTCAAATATATCTCGGTTGGGCGCCAGAGCAGGGGGAAGGGTTTATCGTTCCACATCACGCTGGCATCGGCTATGTAACCAGCCGGGAAGAGGGTTCTTTGGAACGCATTTTCACCTGGGATTACACCACGGACGAAATTTTGTTAATTGCCCTGGCCGGCATTGCCGCACCGGACCCGTCTCGTCGACTTTCAGGGGATATCTTCTCGAGTTGGCAGAGGGTGCAGGGCTCTTTTGGCGGTCATCATTTGCTACAGACATTTCCGGGCGCCGCTTTTACCTACCAGTTCGCCAACCTTTGGTTGCCCCTCAAGGATTTGCCCGCTGATCCATTGGGAACCCACTGGTGGCAAAACTCCAAGTCGGGGTTACAAGCCAACCGCGACTACTGTCGCCATCCAGATTTGATGGCGGTATTTGACAGCTTCGACGGTTTCGCGTTCGGCCTGACGGCATGCGAAGACCCCAGTGGTCGGTATAAAGCCTTTGGTACGCCACCAGCCGGGGAATGCAACGGACTACCCGATCTGGATGCAATTCATTGCAGCTTGGAGGACCAATCCACCAACCCAAACCTCGTCAACGGAACGATCGCTCCTTACGGCGCCGCCTCGTCCATTGATTTTTTGCCGGCTGAAACCATTGCCACCCTGAGGCATTACCTATTCACACTTGGTATTTGGAACAATTACTTTGGTTTTCCCGACGCCTATCACGCCAATATCGGGCAATTCCTGGATGCCGAATCCGAGGTTGGCGGATGCCTCGAATCCTTTCCAGGGTTTTGGTTTAATCCGGATCAGTTTAGTATCGACCAGGGACCAATCGTTCTGGCCCTTGGCAACTATCTTCACAACAACATTATTCAACAATGGGTCGCGAGCGATGAAGATATGAGTCGCGCCATTCAGGCCAGCTTTTTATCAGGCATGAATGTCTCGACTTTGGTGAACCAGCGCTGGATTGCCCATATCACGCCAACCGCTAATTTCATCACCACGGTCCAGATAACCAACCGCCACTCGACCCCGCGGTCCTATACCCTTCAACCCTATGATATCAATGGCAATGCTCTCCCGGAGGTCAGTGGCGACATTGCCGCAACCAGCACTGCTTTTTTTAGCCTTGAGGATCTGTTTGGCGCCGATCCCGTATCTCACCTGCGCATTCGCGACGGTGATCAGGTCACGGTTAGCGTTGCTTACCGTTCTGCCAATGGAGGCAGCCCCGCGCATGTCCCTGAACGGGAACGGCACGGGAACATGTGGCGCATCTTTCCCGGTGACTGGAGCGTGATTACGGACGCCATTGCCGTGGTAAACCTGGGTAACGAGCCGACGGATGTTACCGTGACTCAGAAAATGGCAGATGGCGGAACACTGGCCAGTCAAACCGCGCTCACCGGCCTGGCCGCGAAAGCCAAGGGCCTTTACGTGCTCAATAGCGAATTTACCCCACGGCCCGACGCCTACTTTGATATTACCGCCAGTCAGGCCCTCGCCCTGGTTGCGCTTCGTTTTGAGAAACCTGATTCTCTCTTTCTTTGGGAGAACCTGGCAATTCTGCTGAATACCTCTCCCTAGCGAGGCCACGCCCCAGCCGGGGGCGCCCAGCCCATCAAGTCTTGTAGTTTCCGGTTGCGCGGCCCCACGCAACAAGCTCCAGGCTTCAAGCCACAAGTTGGACTTACTTTGCCCCCGCATGCGGATTGTGTCTTGACACTTGCAACTGTCGCCTTGGCGTTTAAAAACACCACACAAAATTAAAGAATCTGACCGCCAGGCGACTAGTGTTCGAGTTCAAAGATCCAAGCGTTCTTTGATAAGTTCGAATGTCACCAACTCTGGTGCGTTGAGGCGGATGGGGATTCGGTCGCCGGGCTCGATGCCCCCGGCGGTTGGCAGAAAAGCGTGAATTTCCTGACCGTCTTCCAGGTTCAACATGTACAGGGAACGGGAACCGCGAAAATCGATGTCCCGCACCCTGGCCTTCACGGAACTATCCGCATCCAAGACTACCGAGTCCGGCCGGATCAGGACTTCTACATCGCCGGCCGGCGGTGGATCGGTCCAGCCTGCGCAGGGAAAAACTCCAAGCACGCATGTGACTTGTCCTCGTCCGTCACTCTTGCCGCCGATGAAATGGCCCTCTCCCAAAAAAGCGGCCACCACCCGGTTCGCGGGACGCTGGAAGAGCTCTCGGGCGCCGCCGAATTGGGCCAGCGCACCCTCGTGAAGAATGCCGATGCGGTCGCTCATGGCGAAGGCCTCATTCTGGTCATGGGTCACCAACACCGCGGTGATGCCGCTGTTTTTCAAGATCCGCCGCACCTCGCGGCATAGGCCCCGCCTCAGGTCGGCGTCCAAGTTGGAAAAGGGTTCGTCAAGCAGGATTAGGGAGGGCTTGGGCGCCATGGCGCGGGCGAGTGCGACCCGCTGTCGTTGCCCACCGGATAATTGATGGGGAAAACGGCTTTGGAAACCCCGCAAACCGACCAGTTCCAGCATTTCGTCGATGGCTCTTTCCCGTTCCTTGCGGGTCGAGCGATGTAGGCCGAAACCGATGTTGCCGGAAATGCTGAGGTGGGGGAATAAAGCAGCGTCTTGAAAGACCACGCCCACCCTCCGTTTTTCCGGCGGGATGGTGAACGCGTTGCTGCTGACCTCGTGGCCGTCAATTTTGACGGTACCCCGTTGCAGACGTTCGAAACCCGCGATTACCCTCAATGCGGTGGTCTTGCCACAGCCGCTGGAGCCCAAAAGGCAAGCGATCTCCCCTTGCCCGACCGCAATAGATAGATCTCTCAAAATCTGCTTTTCACGGGTGTAGCCGTGGCAAACCCGATTGAGCTCCAGTACGGTTTTCATAGGGTTTGCTCCATCTGCTTTCCGCTTAGCTTGATTAAAATGGAAACCGGCACCAGTCCCGTCAGCACCAGCAATGCCGAGGGCAGGGCGGCCCGCTTGTACTCGCCCTCGGATGTCAGCTCGAAGATCCGTATCGAAAGCGTATCCCAGCCAAAGGGTCGTGTCATCAGCGTAATCGGCATTTCTTTCATCACATCGATGGTTACCAACAGCAGGGCGGTCAACAGGCCGGCCCGCAGCAACGGAAAATGAACGTGGCTCAAGATGGCGAGGTTGGATCGGCCCAGGCTCTTGGCGGACTCATCCATAGCGGGCGTAATGCGTTGCATGGCCGTTTGCAAGGGTTGAAAAGCGACCGCCTGAAAGCGGATAAAGTAGGCGGCAAGCATGGTGAAAAGGGTTCCGTTCAATAACAAGCTGGGCTCGTAGTCAAAGGCCCAAACGGAGAATTGCGCCAGCCGGTTATCCAGCCAGGCGATGGGGATAAACAACCCCACGGCCAAAACCGTTCCCGGCAGCGCGTATCCCAGCGTGGCGCCGTTGGAAAGCCATTTCAGCCAGGAGCGTTTTTTCAACCTAGCCCCATAAACGAGGAATAGCGCGGCCCCGCTGACCAATAAGGCCGCACTCACGCCGATGAAAAGCGTGTTCCACACCAGCCGACCGTATTGGACCGTCATTTCCTGGCGAAACGTTTGCCAAGACCAGTAGATCAGGTAGATCAGCGGCAGCAGGAAAGAGACGGCAAAAACCAAGCCGAATGTCAGGCTGGCGCTCCATGCGCCCAAGCCATGAAGTTGGAATCGGGTGGGGGAGGGCGTCTCCTGGCCTAATTGGTAAAAGCGCCGCCGGGATTCGTGGTACTTTTCGGCTACCAACAACAGCAGGGCGACAAAGAGCAAGAGGCTGGCCAGTTGGGCGGCCGCCTCCAGCGAAAACAAACTGTACCAGGCCTTGTAGATCCCCGTGGTGAAGGTGTCGAAATTAAAGACGCTCACCGTGCCGAAATCCGCCAGGGTCTCCATGGCCACGAGCAAAAGTCCGCCGAAGATCCAGGGCCGCGCCATTGGCAGCACGACCTTGAAAAAAGATGCGGTCGGCGCATGGCCCAGCGACCCGGCCACCTCCAGAATCCGAACGCCATGGGTGCGGAATGCCGCGCGCGTTAAAAGATAGACATAGGGAAAGAAGGCCAATACCATGACCAGGGCCACCCCGCCTACCGAGCGGATGTCGGGGTACCAATCCGGAAGGCCTCCCAGTCTGCCTTTGAAAAAGCCCTGAACGGGACCCGCGATCCCGAACAGATCCAGGAATACATAACCCAGCACGTAAGTGGGGAAGGCAAAGGGAAGCACTACCGCCCATTCCAGCCACCGCCGCCCCGGAAAATCGTAGACAGCGGCCAACCAGGCCAGACCCACGCCCAGGATGAGCGTGCCCGCGGCAACCAGCGACAGGAGCAATGCCGAGTTTCGGATGAGCCGTCCCAGCAAGGTGTCCACCAAATGACGCCACACGTCTCCGGCGGGAGTGAATATCGAACCCGCCACGGTCAGGATGGGAACCAGGGCCAGGGAGCAAAGAAGCACCATGCCGAGGATCCAGGGATCAAGCCGGGGAAAAATCCGCGCTTTCATATGCCCGAACTGCTCGCCGGCTGGAAGACCCGGGGGCCTTGGTGCGGAGGCCGAGGCCTTGCCGGGGCTCGCTCAGATACGGTGTTTTTTGAACCCCAAAGACCACGAAGCCACGGGAAAGAAAAATGCATAAGATTTTTCATTACAACTAATTGCCGCAATTCCTCTTGTTTTATTTTCCTGTTCTCCGTGGTGAGTATTGCTGTTTCTGGATGGGCGTGAGTTAGGATGCCGGGAAATGCGCGGGAGCCGCCGGTAACGCGTGCGGGTAGCGGGCATTTTCGCGGGCAACGGCGCGGCATTCGGTTATCGATATCCCGCGCGGTCCATCAGTTTGATGGACTCGGCCTGGAGCTCGCCCGCTTTGGCCAGGTTCATGGGACTTTGCTTGAAGTTCCCCCATGAAGCGACAAAAGGGTCCGGGACCACCGCGGGATCGGCGGGATATTCCATGTTGGCGTCGGCAAAGGCGCGCTGGGCTTCCTCCGAGGCCAGCCACTCCAGCAGCCGGGTGGCCTCGGCCACATGCTTGGCCGCGGCCGTCATACCCGCGCCCGATACGTTCACATGTACGCCGCCGCCTTGCTGGTCCGGCCAGAAAAGCGCCAGGGGCAGGTCAGGTTTGTTCCGCTTCAACCTGCCAAAATAATAGCTGTTGACGATGCCGACCGAACCGGTTCCCTGGGCGAGCGCCTCCATCAGTTTGGTGTCGTTGGAGAAAACCGGCTCCGCGAGGTTGGATACCCAACCCTTGACGATGGTCTCCGCGTTCTGCTTGCCGTGGGTGGCGATCAGCATGGCTACCAGGGATTGGTTGTACACCTTCTTCGAGGTTCTGAGGAGCAATTCGCCCTTCCATTTTGGGTCCGCCAAATCCTCGTAACCCGACAGCTTCTCGGGATTCAGCTTGTCCGTGTTGTAGACCAGGGTTCGAGCCCGTACGGAAAACCCGAACCAATGCCCCTCTGGATCGCGCAAATGCGCTGGAATCTTTTCTTCCAAAACCTTGGAGCTCAACGGTTGGAGGAGGCCCATGTTTTTTGCTTGCCAGAGGTTGCCCGCATCCACGGTCAACAATACATCGGCCGCGGTGCGTGAGCCTTCCGCCTTGATGCGCTGCAGCAGCGCCGCGTCATTATCCGTGCGATAAGTGACCTTGACGCCTGTTTCCTGGGTGAACAACTCGAAAATGGGTTTGATCAATTGCTCGTTACGGGAGGAATAGACAACCACCTCATCCGCGGCCAGGGTGAATAGAGACAGCGAACAAGCGATCAGAACACATAGCTTCTTCATCATAATGCGAACCTTTCCAGCAAAAATTGGGGAGCGATCTATTTGGCGGCTAAATCGAAATTGAGACTCAGTCGCAAAAAGAGCATAGCATCGATTTTCGAGATCGTAAATAGCGGCGTTCGGAATGGTAGCGAATGGCAGGGCTCACCAGCTTTCGAACCACCACCTCGCCGGCTAAGCATCTTACCACTCCCGCGAGGGCTTTGGGTCACGCTCGGGCGGTATGCACGAACGGTGGGGAGAAGCCCAAATTTTTTTGTGAATCCAATGGGGATCTGGCACAATACTTGATCCTCGTGGGCAAACCGCGAGAGGAGGTTCTCACATGCGGCTTCAATGGCAGATCAGTCGGCTCCTGAGACCTATTTTTTTACATTCTTCTGTGACAGGATCGTCTCTAGTCGGCGGCCTGATGCTTCTTAGCCTGCCCGGCTTGGCCGGCGAGGGTTGGTTGGCGCATTTGACTCCCGCCGAGGGTGCGATCCAATCCGAGATGGTCCTCAGCAATCTGTCGCTTAACCCGGAAGATGTCCAGTTTTTCGACCAAGCAGGAAACCTTGTGCTGGAAACGCGCCTCGCGGGTGGGGAAACTCGAGTGCTGGGGGCGGAGGCGTTCACCAATGGGAGGCCCGGCCATCTGTTTTTCCGCTCGGGCCCCCTCACAAGCGTCTCCGTCCGTTACAGCATGGCCGACGACCCTTACTCCATCCTGGTTCCTGGCAATGGGGACTTGGGTTCAGCCTATCGCTTCAGCCGACCCGGCGATAGCGAGCTCTGGCTGGGATTGGCGCTGGTGAACACGGGCCATGCTATGACAGATATCCAAATCCGTTTCTTTTCCGCGGATGGCGCGCTTCTGCGCCAAACCGGTTTGACCCAAAGGTTGGGTCCACGACAGAAGCTTTTAACCCTGTTGCCGGATACCACCGGGGGAGAGAGCTCCTATGCCGCCTTTGAGGTTCTGGCCGACCAGCCGATCGCCCCGGTCGTCCTTTATGGCGGAAAGGCGCCGCCTCTCGCACGTCTGTTGGGCTCCATCGCGCCTGAAGCCAACCTTCGCGACCGCATCTTCGCCAACGCCTCCGGGGGAATTACGGGTGAGAGCGAATCGGTTCTTATCGAGAATGGATACTTGGAGTTTCGCGGGTCCCGGATCCGATTGGAAGAAGAGCCAACCATTTGGGAAGAGCTTTCGAGGTTGGGATTCGAGAACCTGAGCCTGGATATCGAGCCGCGTGGCGATATTTGCTGCGATTTCCGCACCTATAGCGCCACAATGGTCCGTGGAAAGGCGCGCAATTCCATCCGTTTCATGGACGAAGACGTGCATGAAAACTTGCCGGCGGCGCTGGAAATTATCGCGGCCATTTTCCACTACGCGGAGGAGGTAACCGGGCTTGAGTCGTCGGTTTTCTAATCTCCCACGACCTGGCCACGCCGGAGATATGATATGAATCGGGTTTACAACTTTTCTCCAGGCCCCTCGATCCTACCGGAGGAGGTTCTGCGCGAGGCTGCCGAGGAGATGCTGAATTACCGCGGATGCGGCATGTCGGTGATGGAGATGAGCCATCGTTCGCCGCAATTCCAGGAAATCATATCCAAGGCGGAAATGCGGCTTCGTGGGCTGCTGGATATTGGGAACGACTACCATGTGCTTTTTCTCCAGGGCGGGGCCTCCACCCAATTCGCCATGGCGCCCTTAAACCTAATGCGCGGCTCGAAAAAAGCGCTTTATTTGGATACGGGCATCTGGGCCGCGAAAGCGATCGCCGAGGCCCGCAAATTCGGAGAAGTGGTGGTGGCCGCGAGCTCCAAGGATCGAAACTATTGCTATATCCCCGAATGGCAACCCAGCGAAGCGCACCGGGACGCGGATTACGTTCACATCACCACCAACAACACCATCACCGGTACGCGTTACCCGCGGCTTCCCCAAACTGGCACGATTCCATTGGTGGCCGATATGTCCTCCAGTTTTTTATCGGAGGGTTTCAACGTGCGCAACTTCGGCCTGATTTATGCCGGCGCTCAAAAAAACGCGGGTCCCGCGGGCCTGACCATCGTCATCATTCGAGAGGACTTGGTCGGGCATGCCCGCCCGGATACGCCGACCATGCTGGATTACCGCACCCATGTTCGGGCGGGCTCGCTCTACACCACGCCGCCTACCTTCGCCATCTACCTGGCGGGCCTGGTCTTCGAGTGGCTGGAGCGCCGTGGCGGGGTGGCGGCGATGGAGGCCGAGAACCGGGCCAAGTCCGCCTTGCTCTACGATTTTCTCGATCACTCCAACTTTTTCAAAGCCACGGTGGAAGCGCCCTACCGCGGCCGTGTCAACATACCCTTCCTGCTGGCCGACTCGAGCTTGGATGCCGCCTTTTTGGAGAAGGCCTCGCAAGCGGGACTGGTGAACCTGAAGGGCCACAGGCTGGTGGGCGGCATGCGCGCCAGCCTTTACAATGCGCTGCCCATGGAGGCGGTCGAAGCCTTGGTGACCTTTATGCGCGCTTTTGAGGAAAGATATGGGGGTTAGCCTCGGGGAGGCGGGAGCTTCCGATTCGCGTTATGATTACGGGAGCGTCCCGCGGGAAAGCGCCCCGAGGCGGGCGTGATTTTGCGGGCCTTTAAAAAGGGTCTGGAATCGGCGGGACCAGGGTAGGACGGAACCTGGACGGCGGGCCACGGCGCGGAGGGTCTCTTTGCTAACCAAAATCGGCAAGATCTCGATCGGCATGCTGGAGCGGGCGGGCTCCTATTCCATGCTGGTGGGCCGAACCCTGGCCTCCTGTCTCGCCCGGCCCTTCGAGTGGCGCGAGCTTGCCAAACAATTGGAGACCGTGGGCGTTCTCAGCTTTCCCGTGGTAGCCGTGACCAGCATCTTCACCGGTATGGTGTTCTCCCTGCAAACCTTTGAGGGTTTCCGACGTTTTCAGGCGGAGGGATACGTGCCGGGGGTGCTGGGCATCGCCCTGTTGCGGGAGATGGTCCCCGTGCTGGGGAGCATGATGGTGGCGGGCCGGGTGGGCAGCGCCATGGCCGCGGAACTGGGCACCATGAAGGTCACCCACCAAATCGACGCCTTGGAGGTGATGGCCACGGATCCGGTGCGGTTCCTGGTGGTGCCGCGCTTCCTGGCGACCCTAATCATGCTGCCGTTACTGATCACTTTAGGCGATCTGATCGGCATTGGCGGAGGATGGTTCCTGATCACCCAAGTCCTGGAGAGTCCGACCCCGGGCTTTCTGGACCGTGTTTTTGAATTTCTGGATGCCAAGGACTATTGGTCCGGCGTGATCAAGGCGCTGTTTTTCGGCGGAATCATTGCCAGCGTGGGTTGCTACCAGGGGCTCGCAACCCGGGGCGGGGCGGAGGGCGTGGGCCGCTCCACCACGCGCGCGGTGGTGAACGCCAGCCTGGGCATTCTGATTTCCGATTTCTTCTTGTCAAAGGTGTTGTTTTGAGCCCCTTCATACAAATTCGCCAATTACACAAGTCTTTTGGTTCCAACCACGTGCTGCGCGGCGTGGACCTGGAGGTGGAAAAGGGCGAATCTCTGGTGATTCTGGGCGGTTCGGGAGCAGGGAAAAGCGTGTTTTTGCGCCATCTCGCCGGCCTGGCGGTCGCCGATACGGGTCGGGTGCTGGTGGATGGTCAGGACCTGGGTCAACTCTCAAGGGCGGAGATGTACCGCTACCGCCGCCGCTTGGGGATGTCCTTTCAAGAGGGCGCCCTATTCGACTCCATGAGCGTGTTCGAAAATATTGCCTTCCCCATGCGCCGCATGCGCCGCAACATGAGCCGCGATGAGGTGCGCCGCGGGGTAGCGGCCTGCCTGGAAATTGTCGGCATGCCGACAGTTGGGGACCTTATGCCGAGCCAGCTTTCCGGCGGGATGCGGCGCCGCGTGGGGTTTGCCCGCGCCATCGCGCTCGAGCCCGAGATTCTACTTTTCGATGAGCCCACCACGGGTCTTGATCCGATCATGACCACCATCGTAAGCGATGTCATTTCCGGCATGCGGGAAAAGCTCAAGGCCACCACCATCACCATTACCCACGACATCAGTTCCGCGCGCAAAATCGCGACGCGCGTGGCCATGCTCTTCAAGGGCAGGGTCATTCACCATGATGCGCGCGAAGCCTTTTTCAATAGCGACCAACCCATCGTGCGCCAATTTATACAGGGAGAAGCGGACGGCCCCGCCACGGACGCGCTCCTGAAATGAGGTACCCATGAATCGAGAAGCAAAAATCGGCCTGTTTGTGCTCATTTCCTTGGGCATCATGATTTATTTCATCCTTCGAACCAGCGATCTCGAGAAGCTTTTGAGTTCCGGAGGAGGCGGCGACCGCCAGATGGGGGTCACCCTGGAGGATGCATCCGGCATTCGCGAGGGGACGGCGGTCCGCATCGCGGGCGTCAAGGTGGGCGAGGTTCAAGAAATCATTCTCCAGGACGGCATCGCGGTAGCCATGGTCTCCGTGCCCGCCGACCTCAGCCTCAAGGACGGCGCCCGGGCGGAACTGCGCGATCAGGGAGTGCTTGGCGAACGCTATATCTCCCTGGTTCCCGGCAGCGGCGCCCTGCTTTCCGATCAGTCTCGGCTCACGGGCACGGCCCCGCCCAGCCTGGGCGATCTCACCCAAACCATCGATGAGTTGGCCAACAATATGGTGGCCATCACCGATGTCATCAAGCAGGGTATGAAAACGCCAGCGGGCAATAACCGGGTGGAAATTATCGCGGCCAACATCGAACGCCTTACCGAGACCCTGGTCCAAATGTTGGAGGAGAACCGCGGCAACCTGGGAAGAACCTCCCAGCAGTTCGCGGATCTGAGCGCCGGCCTCAATCGCGATATACCCGCGCTGATTGCCGAAATGACCGAGTTGGTGAAGGACCTGCGTTCCATTTCCGGTGAAAACCGCCCGGAAATCGACCAAACCATGTCCAATATGGCGGCGCTCTCGGCCAATATGGACAAGGCCTCCGCCTCGCTCTCCTCCATCGCCGACAAGGTCGACAAGGGCCAGGGAACGCTGGGCAAACTGGTGAATGAGGGCGACTCGGTGGAAAAATTGAATACCCTGCTCGACAATGCGAACGAATCGCTCGGCCAGGTCAAGAGCTTCCTCAACAAGGCAGAGGACATCAAGCTGAACCTCGTCTTCCGCTCCGAATACCTGGAGCGCCATCAGGCCAACAAGAATTACTTCGGCGTGCTCATCCGACCCAACGACCAGAAATACTATCTGGTGGAAGGCATTTCCCGCGATACCGATTATTTGCCCTCTACTCAAAACCGAATTACCCAGCAGACCTTTGACGCCAACGGCGACCTGCTCACCACCACCGTCCGCTCCGAGGTGGAGGAACCCGACGAATTTGTGTTCAACGGCCACCTGGCCTACCGCTTCGGCAACATGTACCTCAAGGCCGGCGTGTTTGAAAGTGAGGGCGGCGCGGGTTTGGAGTATTATGCTATGGAAGACCGGCTCCGTTTCGGCATCGAGGGCTTTGATTTTGGCCGCGATGATATGAACCCGCATGGCAAGCTGGACCTGCGCCTGCGTTTTACCAAGCACCTGACCCTGAACGCCGGCTGGGATGATTTTCTGGAATCCGACCTTAACTCGGTGTTTATCGGCGGTGGGGTGCGTTGGACCGACGATGACCTCAAGATTCTGCTGACCAACGTGGGCAAATTCTTTTAGTAGCCGTCCGTCGAACATTTCGAGGAACGCATGAATCACCGCACCAAGTACATGGTGGAAACCCAGCTCAAACCCCGCGGCGTGAGCGACCCCCGCGTGCTGCGGGCCCTGACGAAGGTCCCCCGCGAGCGTTTTGTGCTGGAGAGCTACAAAAGCTTCGCCTATTCCGATTGCCCACTGCCCATCACCGACGGCCAAACCATATCCCAACCGTACATGGTGGCGGCCATGACCGAGTTGCTGCGCCTGGGCCCGGATAGCACCGTGCTGGAGATCGGCACCGGAAGCGGCTACCAGACCGCGATTCTTGCCGAGATCGCCCAAGCCGTTTACACCGTGGAAATCGTGAAAAACCTGGCCAAGACCGCCCGCGACCGCCTCATGGAGATGAATTACCGCAATATTTTTTTCAAGCGCGGAGACGGGTTCCACGGTTGGCCCCAGCACGCCCCCTACGACGCGATCGTGGTGACCGCCGCGCCGGACCGCTTGCCGCCCACCTACGAGCAACAGCTCAAACCCGATGGCCGGCTGGTCATTCCCGTGGGCCCCTGCTTCGACGTGCAAACCCTTTATCTCTACCAGCGGGGCGACGACGGCCGCCTCCACGGCAGCCCGGTGATGGACGTGCGTTTTGTGCCCCTGACCGGCAAGCACTGATTCCGCACAACGCTTCATATGGCGCCGTAGAATGGCCAGCCGGCCTTCCCGGTGCGGGGTAAGTGGAATCCTAGGATATTGGCGTGGCTTGAAAACTGAAGTTGACAACTC
This sequence comes from Acanthopleuribacteraceae bacterium, assembly GCA_041940685.1. Lineage (GTDB taxonomy): Bacteria > Acidobacteriota > Holophagae > Acanthopleuribacterales > Acanthopleuribacteraceae > JBGTRP01. Next base: position 21,417 of record JBGTRP010000001.1, on the reverse strand, counting down.
GGTATTAGCCGAGAATTCCAAGCCAACTTAAGATGAAAGCCGCGAATCCAAGCAAAAGAAAAACGGCAAAAAGAATATCTTCCCGGCGCGCCGCACGGCGGTGGCATGGATCACAGATGAAAACCGGCTTGGGCCGGAAACTGGAAAACAGCCTACCCAGGGCCCTTATCACCGAAGACGGCCCCGCGTGGAGGGGATCTAAATTGGAAGAATCGCCCACGGCCATTTTACCTGAGGTTTCCTTGGGCAACCACCGCCGGCACTTGGCGCAAAGCCGATGGGTTTCGGGGTTGGCCAACCCGGCCATTTCCAGGGCTTGCTTGACGATCAGCTTCTTTTTCTCAATGTCCGGGTCTTTTTTTCCAACATGCGCACTCCGATGGCAGCGATTCGTGTGTGGGCCTCAAGGTGGTAAAATATAGTCAATTGCAAGCGATTGTCCTAATTTCTCACCGATGGTTTCCTGGCACCCCTGCACCAAAATTTTAAAATTCAGGGGATAACCCCCCCAAGGGCGGATTTAAAACCAGCCTGTTTGCTAATTTGCATCCCCTTGGATCGCTGGAGTTTCGAGAAGGAAGTGGAGCAAGAAGGCCGCGGCGGCCCGCGCCGCGAAGTGGCGGAAACCGTCGTCCTTGTCGTGGTCGCCGTAATCGGCTACCCCTTTGACCAAGATCATGGGAAGGTCATGGATTTCCGCGACCGCGCCCATGGCCGCTCCCTCCATCTCGATGCCGATCATTTTGCGGGAATGCCATTTCAGGCGCGGGAACAGGTTGGGATCTTGGCAGACATAAGATAGGGTGCCAACGGGGCCGATATGCACACGGGGAGAAATCGGGTCTTGTTCGATGGGCCGGTGCTGATGCCAGGGGCTTGGCATCACTGCCTTTTTTCCCTCCTCGGTCAAGGCGATCCCATCGCTACAGAGCAGACCCCGCTCGAGCAGGCGATCTACGACCCTGTCCATCTGGGGGCAATGGTCCTGGCGGTCTGGATCATTCAAGGGATTTTTTCCGCCGTGGACAGTATGTAATAGCCAGCGCTCCTGGTAGGCGAATGATTTGGGCCGGGGAAGGCCGATTCGGTCTTTCCAAGAGTCGGGCAGATCCTCGATCAGGGTCTTCCATACGGGTTTCAGGTTGTAGGTGCGAATATCTTGATAATGCGCTTCGTCTTCGATGGTGATGTCTTCCAGGTTGCGCTGATGCGTGACTTTTTTCCCGCCATCGACCTTGAAAACCCTGTCGGCCACGCAGATGTCGCCTAGAAAGGTTTCCTGTTTGTTGCCGGCGCAAATACCGGTCATGGCCAAAACCCTGGGGGAGAGTTCTTTGGTGAGCAGGGAACAGTGCGTGGCCATGGCGGTTTCCCCCATTTCGGGAGCGTGAACCGCCGCTAGGGAAAGGTGTCTTCCTGATGCGGTTTGCAGGCGTATCAATTGGTAGGGAAAACCCTGGGCTGAGAAACGCGAGCTGGGTTGAACGTCCTTGGGCAGGCAGGCCAGCAGCGCTTTCAACTCATCCCAAAGCGCCATGACGACCAGTACGTCCACGGCTTCGGATTCGCTTTTTTGATGCCTGTGGCTGTCTGTCGCGGATGCGCGGTCCTCTAGTTGAGGCCGGGGAGTGGGAGCTTCTTTCTCCGATGGCGTGGAATTTTCAAGGGCGCGTTCTAGCTCCTGCATTCGGGTCAATAGATATTCATTTTGGGGGTGTAAAGCCAGACCCGCGTCCAAGATTTCGCGCGCATCCTCGAGTCGGTTTTGTGAGATGAGAAAACCCGAGTATTTTTCATGGGCGAGGATTTGGTTCTTTTTCGCCTTGAGAGCCCGGATAAGTTTGGTTTCCGCGGCCTCGGGTTTGTTTTGCCGCTGATCCAACCAGGCCATAAAGCATAAGGAAGGGACGTGGTTTTCATCGCCGGCCAACCAGGCATTGGCAAGGGAAATGCCTTTGGTCCGTAGGTTGCTCATGGAGCTACGCGTCGCAGCGTTTAGCAGATAGCCCTGGAAAATGGGGTTTGTTGACAGTTCCTGGTTCTCAGAAGCTTCCACGAGCAGCTCTTCCCATCTCAAAACGCCCGAAATTGTACCATTTCGCTCTAAGAAGTCGGCATAGGCCAACGCGATTTCGTGGCTACAGGGGCTCTTCTCGTATCCTTTAGCGAGAACCCTATACGCCTTCTCATCTTTTCCGGTGCGCTCCAAAAAGTCGGCAAAGGCCAACACGATACCGTGGGCACAGGAGTTCTTCTCAAAACCGGTGGAGAGAACCTTCCCCGCCTTTTCCTTATTCCCGGCACGCTCCAAAAAGTCGGAATAGGCCAACACGATGTGGTGGCTACCGGGGCTATTCTCAAAACCGGTGGAGAGAACCCTTTCCGCCCTTTCTTTTTTTCCGGCGCGCTCCAAAAAGTCGGCATGGGCCAACACGATATCGGGGTTACCAGGGCTCTTTTCGTAACCGGTGGAGAGAACTCTTCCCGCCTGTTCTTTTTTTCCGGCGCTCTCCAAAAAGGCGGCATAGGCCAACACGATGTGATGTCTACCGGGGCTATTCTCAAAACCGGTGGAGAGAACCCTTTCCGCCCGCTCCTTATTCCCGGCGCGCTCGAGGAAATCGGCATAGGCCAACACGATATCGGGGTTACCGGGACTCTTCTCGTAACCGGTGGAGAGAACCTTCCCAGCCTTTTCCTTATTCTCGGCACGCTCCAAAAAGTCGGAATAGGCCAACACGATGTGGTTGCTACCGGGGTTCTCTCGAAACCCGGCGGCAAAAACACGTTCCGCTTCTTCCAAATTACCTTCAATCTTTAGATAGGCGCCATATTCTAAAACCGGAGACGGGTCGCCAAGATTTGCCGCGATCGCCTGCTCATAGAAATGCCGGATTCGCGATGCGTCCCCTTCTCTTGGATGCTTTCGCAATAATTCGGCGGCCTTTAGCGCGTAGGTGCCAATCTTGGGGAACGCGGTTATGCCGCGCTCATATACCGCTAGAGCCCGCTCGATTTCTCCATTTTTTTCCTCTAACTTGCCGTAATATTTGTACAGCCGGTAATCTTTTGACCGTACCCGCAAGGCGTGATCCAACTCCCGGCGAGCCCAAACCAAGCGGTTCCTGCCAACGAGAAACTTCGCGTACCCGAGGATGTAGGGCACCTGATAGTCCCGCTCCAGCGCGATTTTGAAATGCTGGTTCACCTTCTCGAATTCCACATTTCGGCCTTCCAACAGAACCGCGTACCAGTAGTTGCTTGCGGCGTCGATGGGGTCCATGTCCAATGCGGCTTCATACGCCTTTTCCGCTCCTTCCATGTTGGCCGCTTCCCGGTAGGCATCGGCGAGGATCTTCAATTCATCGAAGCTCTTGATCGCGGTCTCGATTGTACGAGCCCAGTCATCGGTCTGACGCAAATGATAGTGCCGTTCCAGAAAGAGCTCGATTCTCTCTAGGGTAGGCCGTTGTTTTCCGGACAGGCGCTCTTCATAGTAGCCGGCCGCCCTTTTGTGACTCTCAGCCAGGCGCGCATCTCCCCTCTCCACGAGGCGGCGGTAGGCGAAGGTCCTGACGATCGGGTGCTGGTTATAGGTTTGCTGTATCCGGTCCAGATCCAGCAAATGGAAGTCCAACAGCGCGGTGATGCCGCGGTCGTCCAACCCCATGGCGCGCAAACCCGCATAACCAACAGGACGGCGAAAGACGGAACTGAACAGCAATAGGCTTCGTTGCCGGTCTTCCAGGACTTCCTCGTAGAGTTTCTCAAGCAAGCGGTCCACACATTGTTCGCCAAGCAGGTCGGCCTGAAGTAAATCGTCGAGCGGAAATCTCTCGGCCAGGGGGCAGAAAATTTTGAGCGCCTTTGGGTGTCCGCCCAGCTTGGCCGCGACTCGCTTGCGATTCCGTCCGGTTACATCCAACCCCAGTTGAGCGAGCAGGTCGGCGCCCTCCCGCTGGGATAAACCGGTTACCGTTCCATTGCGGTAAAGGCCTACCAGATCATCTGGAATTTTTGGTGTGTAGCGGCTGGTGATCAGCACGCGCGTATTGAAACGCGCTTGAGCAAGGGCTTCCAAAAGGTCCTTGATGTTTTTTTCCCGAATGCCGTTTCCCCTGCCTAAAATCACATGAAAGTCATCGATCACAACTAGGCAGGAAAGTCGGGTCAACGAGGCTATAAGCGCATCGATTTTTGCACGGAGCCGCGCATTTGGGTCTAACCTGATTTGCTCCAACTCCCGATCGCCCCTCTCCGCGAGGTAGGCCGCCAACTCGGCAAGGATCGAATCGAAATACACGTACCCGCTCTTTTTGAGATTCTCCACCTCGAGCCCGCCGAGAGGGACCCAAAGCACCCGGTCATTGAATCGAGCGCGGACTCTGCGGGCCAGGCGCGCGGCCAACATACTTTTCCCGACCCCGGGCAGTCCCTCGAGAATCAGGATGTTACAACTGTTCATCTGTTTTTCAAGGTGTTCAAGCTCGCTATGGCGGCCAATAAAGTGGTGGGTGTCGGGCACGTTGCTCAAGGGCTTGTCAGCGGCTGCCAATTTGCGGAAGGTGTCCTTACCTACCGCATGCTGTAGTTGCCTGGCCCAGCCATCCCGGGGCATGGTCACGCGCGCTTTGGGTGCGGGGGTTGCAGGCCAGCCGGATGCTTCCTCCAGATCAATGACAAATAGGGGCGGAGGAGAGCCGGCGTCATCTATGCCGGAATCGGTAATACCGGTATAGAATTCGTGGAAGAAGCGGTCGCGCTCGCATGATGGATCGAAGCCGACCGAGATGAGCGGCCTGTGCAACAGCAGTGAACCCAGATCCTCTCGAAAGTCCGGGGCCTTGTTCAAGCACCGGTTTACTCCCTCGACTGTCAATAGTTCGGGGTCAGGTTCTTCTCGGCCGCGACAGAGGTACCATAGGCGGAAACCATCCGGTGAGGGCGGCTCGGATGAATCACCATATTCCGAGTACCTAGAGATCATGGGCCGGCCCATGGCTTGGGCGGCGAGCGCGGGCCCTGAGCCAAGAGCCGTGGTGATGATCTCGGTCAAGCCGTACAAGTCTGCCAGTGGATCGAAAAACGCCTCTCCAGCAGCGGTGTCTTCTATGCCGGCCAGTTCCCTGGCGACCGCGTCCCGGCCCACCTTGCGGCCCGCCATGGCCACGGCCTCGGCCAGAGACGATTTGGTTCCGTTCAGCTTCAACCGGAAAAGGAGTTGTCGTGCGGACTCGGGATCGTTGGGATATCCGGAAAGAGGACCAAGATCGCTTCCGATAAAGACCACGGCCTGTCGCCTGCGCAGCCAATCGAGCATTTCATCCGGGTATTTTGGGTGACGCGTCATGAAGCTTTCCTTAGGAGGAATTTATCTATAACTGGCCGGCAGATTTCGCCGCCACGCGCAACAAGATCCAAGCCGCAAGCTGAATATTGCTTTGCCCCCGCTTGCGGCTTGTGTCTCGACACTTACAACTGTCGCCTTGGCGTTCGAAAAACTTGACATAATTAAAGATTTTGACCGCCAAGGCGACTAGAATTCACAGCGAGCACCATAGTCTAACAGGATTGTAGATTATCCGGAATTCGGAAGACTGTTGGGGCAGCCTCAGAATTGAAGCGAACGCCGGCTTTTTTGGAACCCGATCCTTGGGCCCCAAGAACATAATCCTTCCAGCGGTTATATCCATGCACCGTTGCCGATGGAATGCCAACGACCAATTTTCGAACGGGTCTGTCAATACCCCCGCGGGCAAGGCGGAGGTTCCTCAAATTTATGCGAGGGAAAAGTCCAATTTCTCATAGACCAGAGCGAATTCTCATGGAGCCTTACTCCAAGAGAATCATGGGGTTGGCCGCCCACTCTTGTTGATTGGTAAAACCCGAGAGTGAAAATCCGGCCACGGGCCGATCGGCCTCGACCTTCATGTAACCGAAGTAGTTGTTGCCGAAAATATTGGAGACCAGGTCCAGAAGCTTTTGATTGGGCCCCAGGCTCCCCTCGGCCACCAGGGTCTCGCCATTGAATTTGTAGAGCGTGGCGCGCAACTGGACCGTCACCAGGTTAGGGTTGATAATGGAAAAGCCGGTATAGTTTTCCGGCATGCCGTCGAAGACTGCCGGCCGGCCTTGCGCGCCCGTGACCACGAATGGGAAGTAGAATTCCCTGGCGGTATAGGGCAGGGCCTGGAAGCCGGCCATTTGGCGATCGTCCACGGAGCCGAACAGCTCCATGCCGGCAAGGCTCGCGCCCTCCCGTTGCGCGGAAGCCGCGAACCAGGCGGTTCCGGGCGGGACCAGGCTGTCTCCCGTAACCCGCAGCAATTTTCCGAAGGGGGGTAGGCTGGTAATCGTGTTGGCGAGCTCGGTTCCGGTGGCGTCGAAGCTGCTGATGCGAATGGGAATATTTCCCAGCGCCGGGTCGCTTACGTTGACTAGCGAATAACCGGTCCAAAAGGCCGCGTTGGCCGCCACATGGGTGAAAAAGATGGTGCGTCCGGTGGTGGCGTCCATTTGAAGGCCCGCGGATTGGGCCGCATCCTTGCGGCCGAATATTTCCGCGCCCACCATGTTGAAGTCCAATACCTCGGATTTGTCGAAATCGAAATTCACGAAAAGGCCCCACAGTCCTCCGGCCGCACTGCTGTCGGGCATGCCGCCGAACACCTGCTGGTAGGCGCTTTCGAACTCGAAGGCGATTCCATTGCGGAACATATTGAGCTCGCCGAAGACAATTCCGTCATCGGAGACGTTGTCCGCGTACACCACCGAGGACGGCGTCTCCGCCACGTTGGCCACCCCGCCCACGGTCCAAAAGGCTTGGGTATTGGTGGCGATATGGGGAATAAACATGCCGTTGTTGACGAATGGCGTGGCCGGAATCAGCGACCAACTGCTGCCGTCCCCGTTGAGATGCTGGTATGCGCCCAGGAGCTTGCCGTCGGCCACCACCCGGATCCATTGATCGCCAGCCTCGCTGGTGACGAAAGCGCTGTTGTGGGCGGGTAGGCTGAAGTTGATTGTTCCGGTGGACGCGCCATCGGCGCCCACGCCCTCGAAGCTGCCGTTGACCGTGACCTCATTGGGATTGGAAATATAGACCCCAACTCCGTAATCCTCGCCATAAAGTTGGAATGGGGAAACCAAGGGGTAGTAGAGCGTGAAACCCGCATCTTGGGGCGGATCGCCCGCGGCGGGGCCGATGCCCACCGCCTGGTAGGCATTCTCAACGGCGGTTTCCTGGTTGCTGCCGTTGCCGAAAAGGTCTCTCGCGGAGGAGATCGCGGCGTTGCGGAGGTCGGTAAAGTCGCTGTTCCGGGTCAGGTAGGTGGTCAGCGCGCGATGCATGATCTGGCCCGCGTCAGCAAGGCCGATCGCGCTCGCCAATTGGAAGAAGGCGTGGTTGGGAATTCCGCTGTTCACGTGGACCCCGCCGTTGTCCTGCTGGGCGGTCAGGTTTACGTACTCGTCCATATGCGAGGGTTGCCAGCCGTTGGCGCCGGGCGCCAGGCCTTGGCTGGGGTCGCTCATGGAACGCAAGGCGGGCGCGCCGAAACTGGGTTGCACCACGTTTTCCCCGATCAGCCAGTTGTCGTTGTCAAACAGGCTGGCGTAGATATCGGAAAACGATTCGTTCATGGCGCCGGACTGGAACTGGTAGACCAGTTGCGCGGTGGCGTCGGTGATGGCGTGGCACAACTCGTGGGCGGCGACATCCGCGCCGTAAGCCAGGTTGAAATAGAGTTGGTGACCATCGCCGAAGATCAGGTCGCTGCCATTCCAGAAGGCATTGTCGAAGCCCACGGCCGGGTCCTCTCGGAAATTCACGAACATGCGCAGCGAGGACCCGTTATTGTCGAAACTATTCCAATTGAAGGTTGCCAGCAGCCAATCATAGACTTCCGACATCCAATAATAGGCGGCCCCGGCCGCGCGGAGGTTGGCGTTGTCGTCAAAGACCCCGTCATCGTCGAGGTCGGTGGCGATGGGAACCGGGGAAGAGGCGTTGGTTTGCTGTGCGTCGAGGGTGAAAATGGTGCCCGCGAGGGTCTGGGGGTCCAGGACGCCGGGAAACATGGCCTTGCCCGTATGGATCAGGTAGTTGATGTTGGCGTCGCGGTAGGCCGCGATCTGTGCGGTTGCCTCGCTGGTGCGACTGGGTTTTACCTGAACCGTGGTGGGCGCCTTCCATGTGGCGATGCGGTCGATGCGGTTGAGAATTTCCCCATTGGCGGCATCCACGAAAACCTCTTCCCGTAAAGGATCGAGCCCCGTGGCCCGCACCAAAACCTTCCATGCCAAACGGGGGTGGGGCACATGCCAATCGTAAAGAATGAGCCGGGCTTCCGTGGTATGGCTGACCTTGGGGGAAACCTCGCTGACCGCGGTGGCAACCGCGCGCGAAGCGCCCCATGCCGGCGTCGTTTCCAGGCCTTCAGGCGCGCGGTAATTGCCGTTCATGGCGATGACCCGGCCCGCGCCATCCACATGGACCCGAATGGACGCCGGCCAAAAGGGCACGCCGTCTTTTTCGAGGCTGATGGTTACATGGGTCCGTCCCAGTGGGCCGCGCACCGCTTTGCCGACCTTAATGGCCACGCTTCGATCCAGGATCAAGGCCTCCCGGTGGCGTTCCAGAAAGTTGGCGGCGATCGCCGCCGGTGGTGATTTAGAGGCCTCACTCAGCTTGCCGCGCAAGAGGCGGGGCGTTTGATACAGCGGGTGGAAGGCGACCTCGAAGGCGGCGCCCCGCTTATGGCTGAAGCGCGCGAGCCTCTGCAGATCATCGGTGATGTGACCCAAAAAAGGCTGAGAGCGGCCAATTTGGGGACCGTGGACCACGGCTTTTGAAAAGGTCGCTCTTTGGGGCGTTTGCGCGGCTAGAGGGAGGCCGGTCACTAGCCAAATTACAAAATACCGCAAAAGCCGATTCATGAAATCCTCCAACTGAGCTGAATTCCAGGCCAACAATACCGCGCGCAATGGGGAACAAAAAACCAGATCAATGAAAGGGCAATGCCCGATGGATGGTGCAAACCGGAGCCTTGATCATAGATCAGAAAGCGAAGGCTGTACAGCGGGAGCTGATGTCCGACCAAGGGTGGGGACCTCGCTTTCAGGACTTTCCCATAGGACCGCAATGGGTTCAAACAACAGAGAGAAATAAGACTCGCGTCCAATCGAGGGTTGGCCTTGGAAGTGCGATTCATCAGAGCGCAATTTCCCGAAAGGCTCGCGGTGGCCTCCATGTCTATTAAAACCCGTCGGCCTCGGTCAATCTGAAGCCGCCAATTATTTTTCAAATTTTTTGAACCTTTTGCATCCGGGCCCCTACTCACCCCAGTACAAGAGCAGCACATTGTTCCCGGCCGAAGCCGCGCCTTGGCCCCTCCTTACGGCGCACTTCGGCCGGTTTTTTATGAGGGGTGGCGGGTAATTTCACGCGGGCTGACAGGTTTTTCATGGGCTCGGTTGAGGCGTCCGAAACGCCCCATGTCAATCGAAGCGGGAGTCTTACACCAGCTTTAATTTGAGCTCCGCGGCCAACCGTTTGCGTAAGGGGAGCAGGGCGGGCAGATCGCGCAGATTGGCCAGCAGACCCTGGAGCACCAACCGCCGAGGCTCGTCGCGTTCCAACTCCTCCCGCAAAAGCGCAAGGGTCTGCCGGGCTTCCTTGGCTTCTTCCCCGCCGCCGCTTCCGATTTCCTTCCGCATGGCCTCGATGGCCTCGGCGATGCGCGCCTGAGCGGCGTCTTCAAGTTGGCGCTCCAATTGCTCGCGGCTGGGCAGCATGTCCGCGGTCAGCACGGCGGGTTTTGTATCCCGGATCAGAAGGTCGGCGACCGCTTCGGCTACTTCCAGGAGATAGTCCGCCACCCGGTCAACCTTTAGGGGGACTTTTTCCAAAAGGAAATAGAGATAGTACTCGTTGAGCGCGCCATTGAGCGTGACCGCCAGGTCAGTGACGCGCGGTTCAATCCGTTTTGAAAAGGCCAAAAGGAGGAATTCTTCCTGGATCTGTTGCCAGTCCTGGCGAATTTTTTGCGCCAGCAGGAGCAATTCTTCATTAATGCCGATGCCGGATTCCTGCAGGTACATCTCCATCAGCCTTTGATGCTCCAAAACATCCTGAAACTGGTAGCGCAACTGGGCTCGCAGCTTCTCACGAGGAGAGAGGTCTTCCCGGTCACGAATGGCCCGCACCCCTGCTTTTACCTCGGCATCAAGCAATTCCATGATGGCGGTCAAAAGATCTGACTTGGAATGAAAATGAAGGTAAAAGGCTCCCTTGCTGATGCCGGCCCGCTCCGCGATTTGGGCGACCGTGGTTTTGGCGAATCCCAGCTCGGAAAAGAGATCCCGCGCGCTTTGGAGGATGGCATTGTATTTTTTTGACAATTTGGCACCACCGGAAATACGAATGCCAAATCATAGCAAAAAACTCGCCAAAACCAAATTGACCATGATTCGTAAACAAATTGTGACCTATCGGTCAATAAATTGTTGACCCGGTGCCATTTGAGCGCTATCCTCAAATCAAACGGCGATGCGGAGGCAGAAAATGACCCATCCTTACCAGCCTCTTTTCAACCTGGTCCGCGGCATCGACATGCCCTGGGCTCTGCTGACCCCGACCCTGGTATTGACCCTGATGGAGACCGCGGCAGGCTTGGGCGTGCCCCTGCTGACCCGGGGGCTTATCGATGGTGCGGCAACGGGTCCGCTGCCCACGCGCCTCATTTTAATCCTGGCGGTCGTGCTGTTGGCCCAGGCGGCCATGAGCGGGGTTTCCCTGTACCTCATGCGCAAAGCGGGTGAGAACATCACCGCGATGTTGCGCGCCGGACTTCTGCGGCGGCTCGTGAACCTTCCATTGAAGGTTCACGATCACTCGGAGTCCGGCGAGCTAGTGAGTCGCACCCTCAGCGACACGGCCACGGTGGAAAGCCTACTCACCGATCAACTGGTCTCCCTGGCCTCAGGTCTGTTGGCCATGCTGGGCGCGATCTGCATTTTGTGGTGGCTCGATTGGCGCATGACCCTGCTTTTGTCCGCATCGGTGCTTCTTGGAATCGTCGGCATCCTCCCGGTCACGCTGAAATTGCGGGTCATCGGCCGAGAGGTGCAGGAAACTCAGGGTGGCTTCAGCGCCCGGCTGACCAACCTCTTCGGCGAGATGCGTCTGGTAAAGGCGTCCTGTGCGGAGGACTGGGAGTTGGAGCGAGCGGACCGCGCGATCGGCCGATTGCGGAATTTAGGGCTGCGGGAGGCTCGCGTGCTCGCATTGTTGGGCCCGATCATGACCATGACGATTACCGGGGCCATGGTTGTCATCCTCGCCTATGGCGGCGCCCGTGTGGGCAGCGGCGCCATGGCCGTGGGAACCCTGGTGGCCTTCATCCTCTACCTGTTTCAAATCGTGATGCCCGTGGTTCAGCTTTCCGGCTTTTTTGCTGCTTTGAGCAAGGCCTCGGGTTCCGCGGAACGGATCGCCAAGCTGATGGAGGAACCAGAGGAGGACCGAAACCCCAATGGAGAGCGGGCGCGTGCCGGAGAGGGTTTGATTTTACGGGATGTCCACTTCGCCTACGAGCCCGGCAAACCCGTGCTCAATAATTTTAACCTGGCAATTCCAGCCGGTGAGGTAACCGCCCTGGTGGGACCGAGCGGTTCGGGCAAGACCACGCTTTTCGCCCTGCTGCAACGCTTTTACCAACCCGGTTTCGGCTCGATTCTTTACGGCGAAACTCCCTTGGAACAAATGGCGTTGGAAGCCTGGCGCCGGCGCATCGGTTACGTATCTCAGGAAGTTCCGATCATCAGCGGAACGGTTCGCGAAAACCTCTGCTATGGATTGCGGGTGAAACCCGAGAAAAAGAGATTGGACGAGGCTTTGCGGGCCGCGCTGGCGGATGGCTTCGTCGCGGATTTGGCGCGTGGTCTGGACACCGAGGTAGGGGAGCGGGGCCTGAAATTATCGGGCGGTCAACGGCAACGGCTCGCCATTGCGAGAGCCTTTCTGGCGGATCCTGAAATCTTGATGCTTGACGAGGCAACCGCCAACCTGGACGCCGCCTCGGAAGAGGCCGTGCGTACGGCGCTCGACGGGCTGATGGCCGGCCGGACCACGCTCATCATCGCGCATCGTCTGGCCACGGTCCGGCATGCCCACCGCATCGCCTTCATCGAGGAGGGCCGCGTCACGGGCTTGGGAAACCATGACAAACTTATGGATACCCATCCCCTCTACCAAAAGTACGTAGCCCGGCAAATGGGTGGCTTCAGCGATCCCCGCCGAAAGGAAAGGGTTGAGTCGGCGGATTGAAGGGGGTTGGGATCGTCGCCCGCGGGAGCCGTACTTGCGCGATTCCCGCTCAAGTCTCAGGCTAGCGTGGCCATGGGGGATTTTGGCGCTTTTCACCTTCGGGCATGCATTTGCTACACTCTCCACAGCCTTGAGCCAACAGCAACGGCTGGGGGCGCGTATTTTTTAGGAAAAAGCGGATCATGAAACGATTGAAAGGGCACAATTCGTGGCTGATCCCACTCGTTTTGGCCTTCGGCGGGTCGGCCTTCATTCGCGCCGCGGACGGGGATGGCGGTTCCGATTGGTTTGAGGATGCGGCCTCCGCGAGCGGTCTCGACTTCGTCCATTTCAACGGCATGACCGGGGAGTTCTACTACCCCGAGGTGAACGGGCCGGGCGCGGCCCTATTCGATTACGACAAAGACGGAGACCTGGATGTCTATTTTGTGCAGGGGACGCTGCTGGGCCCGGGCAAGACCATGAAGGACGCGCGCCTTCCGCCGCGAAAGCCGCCGATGGGAGACCGCCTTTTCCGCAATGATCTTGGGGTCGGGCCGGACGGGAAACGCGACCTTCGTTTCGTGGATGTGACCGAGGCCAGCGGCATTCGCGCCGAGGGGTTCGGCGTGGGCGTGGCCGTCGGCGATTTCGACCGAGACGGTTGGCCCGACCTCTATTTGACCCGGTTTGGAAAAAATCAATTGTGGCGCAATCAAGGCGACGGCAGCTTCCGCGATGTAACCGAAACAAGCGGAACCGGCGATGAAGCCTGGAGTTTTTCGGCCACTTTTTTTGACTTTGACCGGGACGGTTGGCTGGACCTCTATGTCACCAACTACCTGGAATACGATTTTCCCCTTCACAAGAACTGCATCACCCTCACCGGGGCCCAGGATTACTGCGGTCCCGATTCCTACGCGGACAAGCCTGACCGTCTTTACCGCAACCTCGGCAACGGCAAATTCGAGGATGTATCGCAAAGCGCCGGCATCCAAAAGGCTACGGGATCGGGGATGGGCGTGGTGGCCGCCGATTTTAATGGGGATGATTGGCCGGATCTCTATGTGGCCAACGACGGGGATGCGAATTTTCTCTGGATCAATCAAAAAAACGGCGGGTTTCAAAATGAGGCGCTCATCGCGGGCGTGGCGCTCAACGCCAACGGCGATGCGGAGGCGGGAATGGGCCTTGCCCATGGCGACTGGGATGGAGACGGCCTGGCGGATATTTTGGTCACTCATTTGGATAGTGAAACCCATACGCTGTACCGCAACCTGGGCGATGGTTTCTTCGAGGATGTTACCCAGCCCTCGGGACTCGGTGTCGCGACGCGCTGGGCCACGGGCTGGGGCGCGGGCTGGCTCGACTATGACCTCGACGGCAGGTTGGACCTTTTGGTGGTCAACGGCGCGGTCAGGGCCCTGGATGCGCTGATCCAGAAAAAAGACCCCTATCCGTTGCATCAGCCCAATCAGCTCTTTCACAATGCTGGCGGCGGGCGCCTGGCGGAGGTGACGGCCCGGGCTGGTAAAGCCTTTCAACTATCCGAGGTCAGCCGCGGCGCGGCCTTCGGGGATATGGACAACGACGGCGACAGCGATGTACTGATTTGCAACAACGCCGGACCGACCCGGCTGCTGCTCAACCGCGTCGCCGACGGCAAACCCTGGCTTGGCATCCGCGCGTTGGCGGGAAAACCCGCTCTGGATGCGCTGGGCGCGCGCATCGCGCTCGAACGGGAGGGCCAACCCACGCTCTGGCGTTGGGTCGCCACTGATGGCAGCTACCTCAGCGCCAATGATCCCCGTGTGATATTCGGCCTGGGCTCCAGCACAAATAGCGCCGTCATCCGCATCTTTTGGCCCAGCGGCCAGGTGGAAACCTGGAATGGCCTGGCCTCCAACCGGTACCACGAGTTGCAAGAGGGTAGCGGCGCCAAGCCCCCGCCATGAGCGGTTTCGGGGCGCCCTCGAACCGATGGGGATTAGTGATACGAATCAGTCTGTCTTAAGGTTGAACCCCATGTGGTTTTTTTTGTGGCTGGCGTTTATTGAAAATAAGGAAATTTCCTGGACGGTGGAGCCTCTACCCTTGTTTGGGGAAGACCTCCCGGTGGGTATTTCCCAAATCGAAAGCACGGGCCAAACTCTTTTGATTCGAGATAGGACCAGACCCTTAATTTACCAATTCGATTCCAATGGCGCTTGGATTCGCACTTTCGGAGAAAAGGGTCAAGGCCCTGGAGAGTTAGGCTATGCCGGGACCTCAGCCTTGGCTTTTTCCAATCCGGAGCTTTGGGTATTTCACGGAACCCGGTTGTCCATATTTTTAAATGGCGTATATGAAAAAGGCCATCACCTGGGCAAGTATTTTCGGGTTGCTCATGGGTACAGCTCGAACACTTTAGCGGCCTATCGAGGCGGAATCATTACATCTCTGGAGCAAGGGGATGGTAGCCTTGCCGGATATGTCATTCAATGGGAGCAAGGGGAACCCGGCTTTCGAAAGTTCGCTGAATGGAACCCGGCAGAAATATTGAAAAAAAAATTCCTCGATGATTCTGCAATGTGGGCCTCCGATGAGGAAGGGATTTACCAGCTTTTTTTATTTAGGGCCCAAGTTGAAGCCTATGATTTAAATTTGGAGCGAGTGAAACGCATGACTTTTTCCGGCCCGGAAATCGAATTATGCGACCGAAATATCGAAAAGTACCAACCGGGCAAACACCAGGCGCCCATGCCTCACTTTTCAGATTTACAGGTTTTCGGAAAATCCTTGTTCATGATGTGCCGCAACGCCCTTTACCAGGTATCCAAAACGACTGGCGAGGTTCAGCGCATTCACTATTTTAAAAACGAGGAAATGAAAAAAGTGCCGATCACGGAAGATTTTTTGGCGAAGTATATCAACCCTCAGGACTATTCCTTCATGTCCTTTATGAGGATGGGAATTAACTTCCCGTTCTTTAGAATTTTGCAAAATGGGACCCTGGTTTTAACCAGCGTAGGTGAAAACTTCGGACATTTACTGTGGCAGGTCAAGGGGTTTGCTTCCCCGGCCAAAGAGTCGAGGCGATGAATCCAGCCTTGGCCCCTTGCTCCAAGGCCCCGATGGCATTAATGGAACCGATTCATCGATTTCGTTTTCTTAA
The DNA here is from genome assembly GCA_041940685.1 of Acanthopleuribacteraceae bacterium. Taxonomy (GTDB): domain Bacteria; phylum Acidobacteriota; class Holophagae; order Acanthopleuribacterales; family Acanthopleuribacteraceae; genus JBGTRP01. The sequence goes on along the minus strand of JBGTRP010000001.1, from coordinate 5,956 downwards.
AATCGCCTATGGGTCGATGCCAGTCGGCGTCGGTCACTCATCGCGCCTCGGTTAAATCCCTGGAAGCATATCATGTCCGCTACATGGGTTTGATTCACTTAGCAGTCCTCTTGCGGCCAACATTGACGCCCTCGCTCTGAGAGCCTATGATTGGGGATTCTCGACGAGGATCGGTAGTCCCAGGGCTTTCCCTTCCCCGAGCATATCGGGGAATGCGGCCCCGGCGCACCCTTGAAAACAAGATTTCTCAGTGCGTGGCGGCAGAGGGTAAGAGACAGTGGAATGGTAGAAAATTTGTTTCAATTCGTGCGCGACGCCCTGGGGCTATGGCCCGCGGTTTTCCTTTTTCTCGCCTTGGGCGTTGCCGGCCTGAAAATCGGCGCGGATTGGCTGGTGAGCGGCGCGTCCAATATCGGTTTCAGGTTCGGGATTTCCGCGGCCATGATCGGACTGACCATCGTGGCCATGGGCACCTCCGCCCCGGAACTCGTGGTATCCGTGCTGACATCGGCCCAGGGAAAGCCGGAAATTTCGCTGGGCAATGTCATCGGCTCCAATATCGCCAATGTGACTCTGATCCTGGGCGCCACGGCAATCATTTCGCCGCTGCATATTCAAAAGGATTCCGTCAAATTTGACGGTGTTTTGAGTTTCCTTGCCATACTCCTCGTTTTGGTTTTGGTGCTGATCGGGAGGGGCTTACGGTTGGGTTACATCGATGGGATCATCCTGCTGGCGGCCTTTACGACCTGGATGTTGTGGCTGATTCGCAAATCCCTGCGCCAGGCCGCCCACAGCCGCAAACGTCGAAACGAGGGCCTAGAGGAAGCGGTGGTTTTCCATCCAAGGCCCCTTTGGGCCGATTTGATCCGCGTTTTGGCTGGCCTTGTGCTGTTGGTGGTGGGGGCCGACGCGCTGGTAGCCAGCGCCGTGGCCACCGCGCGCGCCCTGAACGTCTCCGATGTGGTGGTGGGCCTTACCCTCGTGGCGGGCGGCACCTCACTTCCTGAGTTAGCCGTATGCGTGGTGGCCGCCATGCGCAGGCATGCCGATATCACCCTCGGCAACGTGCTGGGCTCCAACCTGTTCAATGCGCTGCTGATTTTGGGCGTGGCGGTAATTATCCACCCCATCAACTTCGATTTTGCCGGCAGCGGGCTGGCCGGCGACCGCGGCACCTTGCTGATCGACATCCCCTTCTGTGTACTCATCTGCGGCCTTTTAATTCCGCTCATGCGCCACAAATACTCCCTGGGTCGCGGCCGTGGATTTTTGCTCTTGGCAGCCTATTTTGGTTACATCATCGCCCTGGTGTGGCGCTCCATATAAAGGGTTCCATCCAGAAACCGGAAAATTCACCGCGGAAGGCACGAAGAAAAGGCAAAAGAATTTGTGTTATATACAATTAAAAAGCTTATGTTTTTTTGCGTGTGACTCCGTGTTCTTTGTGGTTCAAAAAATGCCTTTCTGGGCAGACTCTAATTGAGAGGATAACTCCCAGCGGACCGCTTAGCCTGGCAGCCCCCTGGCAAAGGGTTTCATTTGGTCGTTGACTTGATCGAAGAGGCGTTCGTACCAATAGGCGTCGAAACCTCCGCCCGCCTGTACCGCTAGCTGTTTGAGGTGTTTGCCAATCGCCTTGAACACCAGAAGCGTCTCTTTGGCGAGAACCTTGAGTTCCAGTGGAGAAGCCTGTTTCGATACATGCGTGGCCTCGTAATCGTTAAGGAACTCTCGCGGCAGCACCATGGAAAAGTGCTTGTATCGTTTTGGGAAACGCACGCCCAGGCGCCTGTACATGATGGACAGCAAGCCGATTCGCGCACGATCCAAGACGAACTTGGCCGAGCAGAGTTCACGGTTGAAAAAGGGGCCCGGCACATGGGCCAACGCCAGCAGTGTGATTTTGGTGATTTCATGCACGGCAGCGGGATTCAGCTCCTCCGGGTCGGGCCAGGCATGGGCCGGGTCCCGGTCCTCGTTCTTGCGCAGGGGCAATTCGCCCTCCAAACGGGAAAACAATACAATAATGTCCCAGACGCTTACCCGATGGAGCTCTCCGGTGGGAAAGGCTCCCAACTCAACCACCAGGCCTTCCTCGGTCAGAACCCGACTCCACTCCGCCTCCACCAATGGAAAGCACTCCCCAAGGCCCGCCAGGATCGCGTCCCGCTCCCGAACCCAAACTCGTTCAAAGGCGCCATCGGCAATGCCTAACTTGAGGTCGAGATCGGAGGCCGGGTTGGCCCGTTCCTCGCTCAGGCTGCCTTCCAACCAGACCAGGTCGATTTCGGGAATGGGGCGCAGGCTTCTGAGCCATCGCTTCAGCAGATCGTTCTGCCGGCTTAGATCTACTTTCGATGAAATCATGGCTTTCCTTTCCGAGGCCGGTGAGAGCCAGCCACCCAACCCGCGAATAAAAAGATCATACAAAACAGGCTTGGGTCGCGCCAATCGTCTCAGGGCTATCCGGAGCCCCGAGAACCCGCGGCTTCACCCTTCCAAATGGCTTTGCAGTAGGCTGGCGAGTTTTTCCACTGCGCCGCCTCGAATCATACTGTAATGGTCACCTTCGATGTCCTCCACGCGCGGGGCCGGCTCCAATTGGCGGTCCCAGCCATAGCTCGCGATTAGTGGGGAATCGGGCGCGGCCTCACGGAAGCGGCGGACACTATCGGTTGCGCGGATCAGGAGCGCTTCGCCATTGAAGCAAACGGGCCGGTAGCGGGCCGCGGCTCTTCGGTTGTCACGGTATACGCGGAATTGTCTGAAAAGGTATTCCGTGTCCCGGTTCCCGGACAACAGGCCAAGCTCGCCTAGCTTTGCCGCGGCTCGCGAGGGCCATTCATCCGGGGCCGCATCGGCGAGCAAGGCGCGCCATTGCGCCGCGCCAATACCGCTCCAGGCGGTGAAATCCAGCAGGAAATCCACCCATTCCGCCATGGGGTCCATGCTGACGGGAACGCCAATGGAAGGCCAGTGGATGCTGTCGAGCAACATAAGCCGAACCCGCGGTGGGTTGGGCCGGCGTTCAACAAGTTGGCGCGCCATTTCAAAAGCAATGACGCCGCCAACCGACCAACCCGCGAGGAAAATAGCGCCGCTCGGCCGGTTTTCCAATAGGTGGCGGTTATAGGCGGCCGCCATCGTGGGCAAATCTTGAAAGCTTTCCTTGTCCGCCGACAGGCAAGGAGATCGAAGGCCAAACACCGGCCGGCGCATTTCCATGGCGCGGGCCAATTCCGAGTACCAATGAACCTGACCGCCAATGGAGTGGATCAAGTACAGGGGAGGCGTATTCAGAGATTTGCATTGGTTTAGCGCGATGAGAGGGGTGTCGTCGGTTTCTCTTTCCAGGCTGGCGGCCAGAGCCTCGATCGTGGGGCTTTGCAAGAGCGCGTTGATCGGCAGGCGTTTGGAGAAACCGCGCTCGATGGCGCTCATCAGCTTGACCATCAACAGCGAATGGCCCCCTAATTCGAAAAAATTGTCGCGGATGCCGATGGGTTTTTTACCCAGGGTTTCCTGCCAGATGGAAACCAACTCACGCTGAACCGCGTTGCCGGCCGGGACAATTGGGGCGCGGGCGCTTTCAGGTCGTGGCAATGCATTCTTGTCGATTTTTCCGTTGGCGGAGAGCGGCCAAGCCTTCAATGGGACGAGATGGGTGGGCAGCATGTAATCCGGCAGGTATTGTCGGAGCGCCTCGCGAATTGGCGCGGGCTCGGGTTTTAGGGATGCATGGAGGTAGTATGCGGTAAGCGCGCCATCCTCGCCGCTGAGAACCATGGATTCGCGAATGCCCGGCAGTCGATTGAGCGCGCCTTGAACCTCGGCCGGCTCTACCCGGTAGCCCCGAATCTTGAGCTGGTCATCCTTACGACCCAAGAACACCAGGGCGCCATCTTCATTTACACGGCCCAGGTCTCCGCTATGGTAGAGCCGGGCGCCGGGCTGGTCCGTGAACGGATCGGGGCAGAAGACGCTGGCGGTATCCTCGGGGCGTCCCCCATAGCCGCGGGCCAAGGTCGCGCCGCCGATTTGAATTTCACCCATCTTGCCTTCGGGCGCCAAACGCAGGTAAGGGTTGCTAAGGTACACGCGGGCATGGGGAAGCGGTTTTCCCAAGGGTAGCGGCCGTGCATTTTGGCCCTCATCCAGCCTGTGAGTTAGCACGCCGACCGTGGCCTCGGTTGGCCCATAGTGGTTGTGGATTTCAAGCTCGGGCCTTGAGCGGCGAACCTCTTCGAGCAGCGTTGGGTTGCAGGTTTCTCCACCGAGAATGAGTTGGCGCATGGGCAGAGCCCGGAGTGGGAGGGAAGGGCTCCAAAGCGCATCCAAATGGGAGGGCGTGAGCTTGATGCAATCCACACGGCGAGAGGACAGATAGTTGGCAAAGCTCTCCGGTCGGGTAATGCTGGCCGGGGACATTACATGCAGGGCGCGGCCCAGGTAAAGCGCGGCAAAACTCATGGTGTGCCCCAAATCCGCGGCAAGCGTGGACACCAGAGCCAGGGATTCGTTTTCCCTGAGACGGAGGCGCGCCTCAATCCCGCGAAGGTAATGAATGAGCTGGGTGTGGGCCACGCAGACTGCCTTGGGTTGGCCCGTGGACCCCGAGGTAAAAATCGCATAAGCAAGACGATCTGGAAGGATGGGGCACGCGGGGTTCGCAGGATCTTGCGGTCGTCTCGAAACTCTGCCAAGCGGCAAGGCCTGGAGATTCTTCAGTGGTGGCGCCTCGTCCCGATCGCTGATCCACACGCTGGCGCCGCTGGAGCGGAGCATCGAGATCAGGCGCGTCTTAGGAAGGGTCCGATCCAGGGGAAGGTAGGCGCCGCCGGCCTTGTGGATGGCAACAATAGCCAGGATCATGGTCGTGGTGCGGCCGCCTTGCAGGGCAACCAAGGTTTCGGGCCGCACGCCACGAGCTCGCAACTCGATAGCCAGGTGATTTGCCAGTCCGTTCAAAGCGCCGAAACTCACCCGTTTTTCGTTCAGGACCATAGCCACGCGGTCGGGGGTTGTCGCCGCGAATTTTTCGAAATGCGAGATCCAGGTCTCAGTGGCCGGGGGTTGTGGTTGAAGCGGGTTCAACATCCGCAACAGCGCGAGTTTCTCCTCAGGGGTCAGCAGCGGCATAGCCTCCGGTGGAAGAGCGCTCTCCCAGGGTGCGGCATCAACCAAAACCGAGAGCCGGTCTAACAATCCATCGGCTTGCTCACGGGAAAACCGAGCGGCATTGTAAAAAAGGGTAAGGGCAAGCCCCCTGTCCGCGTCATGGACCCCCAGCTTGAGGAGGAAGGGGCTGTCCACGGAGATCACGCGTTTAATCTCCACGCGCAAGCCACCGGTTTCACGGGTGGGTAGAAGGGGGATGAGCTCGAAAACAAAGGGCAACAGATCGAAAGCCGGCCGGGTCTCAAGCTCAAAAAAATGCTGCCGCTCCTCGGCGCTGGATAAGCTGAGTTCCACTTGACGGCAGCGCTCGAGGAAATTACTTTCCGGCTCGGGCTGGTAGGAGATGGGAAGCTGGCGCGAGAAGGGGCCCGCGCTTTCCGCGAGCTCGTCGAAGCCGCGCCCGTCGAACTCCGTGGCGATGCTGAATGCCCGATCTTCCAATGAGCGTGTTAGCAGGGTTTGCCATAGGGTCCAGAGCATGGCGCGCTTGTCCAGGCCAAGGCCAGCCGAAGCCCGCGCAAGTTTTTCAGAAAGGGCCGGGTCGGGTTCGCGATAGATCCAGCCCGGACGAAACGCCACGTCCTTATCGAGGCTTGCGCCCTCCAAAAGCAGCCTTTTCCGACGGCGCTCGCTCCAAAAGGCGCGTGAAGCTCTTGCAGGCAACTTTTCCGCCCCGTTCAGCCCCAGCGCCACCGAGCCCGAGGACGCCAGGATCACGTCATAGCCCTCGGTCCGCAGCTGGGCGATGTCGGCCAGCAGACCATGCATGAAGGCG